>JAODMV010000106.1 GCA_025464875.1 Arthrobacter sp.
TTCCCCATGGCGCCAGAATCTGCTCAGCCAGGCCGCACCCCGCTTCCTGCCGGGATCGCGGCTCCCGCCCGTCGGGCCCTGGCCCACGCCGGGATCGAGACCCTCGAACAGGTGGTGGGCCTCGGCAGGCGGCGGCTGGCCGGGATGCACGGAATGGGTTCCCGGACCCTGGCACAGCTCCAGGACGCCATGGACGAACACGGGCTGGAGCTGCCCGCGGGCTGAGCCGCGTCCGGCCGGTATAGGGTGAATTCATGACTGAATACCGCCGCGTCGGAAAATCCGGACTGACCGTCTCGGTCGTGGGGCTCGGCTGCAACAACCTTGGCCGTCCCACCACGGCTACGGAGTCGCAGGAGGGGACCGACGCCGTCGTGCATGCGGCCCTGGACGCCGGCATCACCTTCTTCGACGTCGCCGACACCTACGGGCGGGAGCCCGGCCTCAGCGAGACCATGCTGGGCCAGGCCCTCGGCGGGCGCCGCGACAACGCCGTCGTGGCCACCAAATTCGGCATGGACATGCGCGGAGCCAACGGCGACGACTTCGGCGCCCGCGGGTCCCGCCGCTACATTCTCAAGGCGGCCGAGGCCTCCCTGCGGCGGCTGGGGACGGACTGGATCGACCTCTACCAGTTCCACACCCCGGACCCCCTGACGCCCATCGACGAGACGCTCGCTGCCCTCGACGAGCTCGTGAGCAGCGGCAAGGTGCGCTACATCGGCCACTCCAACCGGGCCGGCTGGCAGATCGCCGAGGCGGAATTCGTCGCCCGGGCCCGCGGGGGATCGCGCTTCATCTCGTCCCAGAACCACTACAACCTGCTGGACCGCCGCGCAGAACTTGAGGTCACCCCGGCCGCCGAAGCCTACGGGCTCGGCGTGCTGCCGTACTTCCCGCTCGCCAACGGCCTGCTGACCGGCAAATATGCGCCGGGCAAGGCGCCCGAGGGTTCCCGCCTCAGCCACACCCGCACCAACCTCGTGAACGACGCCGACTGGGAGCAGCTGGGCAGGTTCAGCGCCTTCGCCGCGGAACGGAACCTCAACGAGATCCAGGTGGCTTTCTCCTGGCTCGCGGCCCAGCCCTCGGTCAGCAGCGTCATCGCCGGCGCCACCCGGCCCGAGCAGGTCCGGCAGAACGCCGCCGCCGTGGCCTGGAAGCCGAGCGCCGCGGAGCTGGCCGAACTCGACGAGATCTTCCCCAAGACGCCCAAGGTGGCGTTGTTCTAGGGGAAGCGGTGCCGATGCATTCCGTCCTGATGGACGCCGACACCGGGATCGATGACGCCCTGGCCCTGGTCTATCTGCTGTCCCGGCCCGAAGTCCGGCTGCAGGCCATCACCTGCACCGCCGGGAACGTGGGGGCCCGGCAGGTGGCGCTGAACAACCTGGCGCTGCTGGAACTGTGCGGCAGGCAGGGGGTCGAGGTGGCCATCGGCGCCGAGGTGCCGCTGGAAATTCCGCTCGTCACGACCGAAGAGACCCACGGGCCGCAGGGGATCGGTTACGCCGAGCTGCCGCCGCCCGCCCAGCAGGTCTCGGCGCGGCACGCCGTCGACGTCTGGGTGGAGGAGGTGCGGGCGCACCCGGGCGAGATCACCGGGCTGATTACCGGCCCGCTGACCAACTTCGCCCTGGCGCTCCGCCGCGACCCCGAGCTCCCGCGGCTGCTCAAGGGCCTGGTCATCATGGGCGGCAGTTTCAACTACCAGGGCAACACCACCCCGACCGCGGAGTGGAACGTCTCGGTCGATCCGCATGCGGCCAAGGAGGTCTTCGACGCCTACCGCGGCCTGCCCGAGGACAAGCTTCCGCTGGTGTGCTCGCTGGAAAGCACGGAGCGGATTGAAATGCGGCCCGAACACCTCAGGCTTCTGGCCGAGTCCGCCGGCGCGGCCGGGCCCGAGCTCGTCCTGCCCGAACAGCCCGCCGGCCTGCGCAGCGCCTCCAGCAATCGGCTGGTCGCCTGCCTGTCGGACGCGATCCGGTTCTACATGGAATTCCACCGGCAGTACGACCAAGGCTACGTGGCGCACATGCACGATGCCTTCGCCGCCTGCGCAGCCGTGGGACGCACCCGGTTCTCCTCCCGGCTCGCCACCGTCGACGTCGAGACGCAGTCACCGCTGCTGGTCGGCACCACGGTGGCCGACTTCCGTGGTCTCTGGGGGCTGCCGCCCAACGCCCGCATCGTCTCCGGGAACGATCCCGAGCACTGTTTTGACGAGCTGATTTCCTCCGTGGGGGCCCTGGCCCGACGGGACGGCGGCGGTTAGTGGGTTGTTCCTTGAAGCAGCCGCCGATCGCTAGGATGGTAGCAGCGCCGAGGTGACATAGGCGGACATCTGCCGCGCCGGGAGAACTGGACACATCACAGACGCAGCGGGCAGGCACTCCACAGCCAAAAGGAACACCCCATGTCACAGCCATCACTGACCCTGCCTGCAGCTGGGCAGGCGGCAGGCCGCGGCCGCCGCCTGCTGGAGATCGCAGGTGCCGCTGCCATCGCCGGCACCTACATCTTCCTGGTCCTCACCCAGCCCGCGGACATCGCCAACGGCCCGGCCAGCTTCTCGGCGCTGGTGGCCCTCGGCGGGTTCCTGCTCGGCGCCGTGCTGCTGATCCTCGCGGTACTGCCTGTCCTCCCCACTTCAACCCTGGTCCTCATGCCAGTTGCGCTGGTGCTGAACGTCGTCCTTGGCCAGCTCATGGGCACCACCGGGCTGCCGTTCTACTTTGACGCGATCGGCACGGTCCTGATCGCAGTCCTGGCCGGCCCGGCCGCGGGGGCCGCCACCGGCGCGCTCAGCAGCATCGTCTGGTCCTTCTTCAACCCCACCGTCCTGCCGTTCGCGGCCGGGGCGGCGCTGATCGGCTTCCTCGCCGGCCTGGCTGCGCGCGGTGGACAGTTCCGCCGGTTCTACCTGGCACCGGTGGCGGGCTTCGGCACGGGCATCCTCGCCGGCGTCGTCTCCGCCCCCATCGCCGCCTTCGTCTTCGGCGGCACCTCGGGCCTCGGCACGGGCGCGATCGTCAGCGCCTTCCGCGCCATGGGGGACAGCCTGTTCGCCGCCATCACCAAGCAGGCGCTCATCTCGGACCCCATGGACAAGGCGATCGTCTTTGCCATCGCCGCGCTGCTGGCCTACGCGCTGCCGCGCCGCGCCACCTTCGCGTTCCCCTTCGTCCGGCGCTTCGGCGTGCTCGCCGGCAAGGCGCCGGGAACGCCCAAAGCCTGAGCGATGCCCGGAAAAATGCGGGCCCGCCTCCATCCGCTCACGGCGCTGACGGGGGCGGCTTGTACCGCTGTGGTCACGACGGCGGCTGCCAGCTGGGTGTTCTCCGTCGCCGTAACGCTCGCCGTGGCCGTACTGGCCGCGCGCGCGGGCGTCGCGCGCCAGGTGCTGCCCGCCGCCGCCGTGATCCTGGCGCCCCTGTGCGTCTCGCTCCTGGTGCTGCACGGGCTGTTCTTCCCGGAAGGTCAGACGGCCCTCGCGTCCTGGGGCCCCGCCCGCGTCACCGCCGAAGGGCTCCGCTTCGCCCTGGAGCTGGCGACGCGTACCGCGGCCTGCGTGCTGGCCTTGCTGCTGTTCTCCTTCACCGTGAGCGTGCCGGATCTGGTCTCCGCCCTCGCGGAGCGGAAGCTGCCGCCGCAGTTCGTCTTTGTCCTTGCCTCGACGCTGGCCCTGCTGCCCGCCATCGCCGGCCGGCTGGTCCGCATCCGGCAGGCGCAGGAAGCCCGCGGGCTGGTGCTGCGCGGCGGGCTGCTGTCCCGGCTGGGCGCCGTGCGGCTGCAGATGGTGCCGCTGGTCCTGGGACTGATCGAGGACGCCGGAAGCCGGGCGCAGGCCCTTGATGCCCGCGGATTCGGCGGCGGCGCACCCCGCACCAGCTACCGGGAGGTCCCGGACCCGCCGGCCCAGCGCTGGTTCCGCGCCGCGGCACTGCTGGCGGCAGCCGGCGCCGTGGTGATCCGGCTCGCGCTCTCCTGGCCGCCGGGGGTGCAGCCATGACCGGGCCGGCGCTGCGCGCACGGATCGGAAGTTTCACCTTCCACGGCGACACTGTGCCGGTGCTGCGCGACATCGAGCTGGCACCCGCGGCGGGCACCCTGACCGCGGTCCTGGGCGGCTCCGGGAGCGGCAAAACCACCCTGGGCAAGCTGCTGGGCGGCTGGCTGCAGGCAGGCCCCGGTGGAAGCCTCAGCGGAGGCCTGGAGCTCGGCCCCACCAGGCTGCTGTTCCGCGGCGGGCCGGACGACCCCCGCATCAACCCCGCCGCGTGGTCCGGGCGCGTGGCCTACGTCCCGCAGGACGCTGCCACCATGCTGTCCACGGTGCGCTCCACCGTGGCCGAGGAACTCGCCTTCGGCCTCGAAAACCGCGGCGTGCCGCGGGAGGACATGCGCCGGGAGGTGGCCCGCACGGCCGCCCTGACCGGCCTGACCGCCCTGCTGGACCGGGACCCCGCCACGCTGTCCGGCGGAGAACTCCGCCGGCTTGCGCTGGGATGCGCCGTCATCACGGGCCCGGAGGTGCTGGTGCTCGACGAGCCGCTGGCATCGCTGGACAGCGGCGGAGCGGTGCTGATCCAGGACCTCGTCCGGGAGCTGCTCGGCGCCGGCACCGCCGTCGTGCTGCTGAGCCAGACCGCCGACGGCCTCGCCCGGGCGGCTTCGCACTGGATCGTCCTCGACCGCGGCGTGGCCACGGCCGGCGGTCCGCCCGAGGAGCTGGAAGGATCGTCGGAGCTTGAGCAGGCGGGCGTTGTTCTTCCGGACCGGCCCGGCGCGGGCGAAGGCACGGGACGGGCGGTGCGCCGCAGTGGGTCCGGAACTCCCGGCGCGCCGGTTCTGGAACTGCACAGTCTCGCCTACGGTTACGGACACGCAAGGAAACCTTCGGCGGTGCCGCGGGAGCAGGTGCTGCGGGACCTCGAACTGGCGGTGCACGCGGGCGAGATCGTGGCCGTCACCGGCGCGAACGGTGCCGGCAAGTCCACGCTGCTGCGCCATGTCAACGGCCTGCTCCGCCCGGGGGCCGGGGAAGTGCGGGTCTGCGGGCGCAACATTGCCGGCAGCCCGACAGGCCTGGTGGCCGCCTCGGTGGGTCTGCTGTTCCAGCACCCGCGCGAGCAGCTCTTTGAGCGGACGGTGCTACGGGAGGTGAGCTTCGGGCTCCGCGGGCTCTTCGGCACGGATGCCGCGGACAGGGCACAGGCGGCGCTGGCCGCCGTCGGGCTCTCCGGGTTTGCGGACGCCCATCCGGGGGAGCTCCCGTCCTCGGCCCAGCGGCTGCTCGCCCTGGCCACGGTCCTGGCCCGGGAGCCGGCCGTACTGGCCCTGGACGAGCCGACCGTAGGCCTGGACCGGCACGGGCTCGAGCTCCTTCGCCGGGCTGTCGAGGCCACGGCGGAGCGTGGCGCCGCCGTCGTGATGGTCACCCACGACCTCGGCTACGCCCGGGCCACCGCGCACCGGGTCCTGGAGCTCAGCGGCGGACGGCTGCGGGAAGCCTAAAGTCGGCGGTCGCCGCTGCCAACGCTCTCCACCAGGCCGGCCGGCTCGTCGGCGCCCGGGGAAGGATAGCCCGCGGTCCCAACACTGCGCGCCGCCCGGACTGATGTCCGGGCGGCGGCGCTAAAAAATGGGCGGAACGCCTGGCCTAGGCGGGCGCGGACGCGACCCCGGCGGCCAGGAACTTCCTGCCGTTGACCCGCTCGGAGGCGCCCACCCGGTCAAGGTACGGGGTGATGCCGCCGAGGAACATCGGCCAGCCGGCACCAAGGATCATGCAGAGGTCGATGTCCTCCGGACCTGCCACGACACCCTCGTCGAGCATCAGGGCGATTTCCTCGGCGAGGGCGTCCTGCGTGCGGCGCAGCACCTCCTCGCCGGTGGAAGGGGAGGTGCCGAAGGACAGCAGCGCCAGGGTCTCGGCCGGGACGGACGGCTTGCCGTCGGCGCCAGGCGCCGGTGCCCAGATGGACTTCACGCCGTTGTCGATCAGCGTCTGCAGGTTTCTGGAGACGGGGAAGCGGTCGCCGAACGCCGCATGCAGGGATTCCTGGACGTGCTGGGCAACAGGCAGGCCCACCATGGCGCCGAGCGTAAACGGCGTCATCGGCAGCCCCATCTCGCGCAAGGCGTTGTCCGCCACCTCGGCCGGGGTGCCCTCGTCGAAGGCCGCCGTCACTTCGCCCATGAGGCGCAGCAGGATGCGGTTGACCACGAACGCCGGGGCGTCCTTGACCAGCACGGCGGACTTCTTGAGGCCCTTGGCGAGCTCGAACGCGGTGGCCAGCACCGCGTCCTCGGTCTTGGGCGCCCGGACGATTTCCAGCAGCGGCATGACGGCCACGGGGTTGAAGAAGTGGAAGCCGACGAGACGCTCGGGGTGCGCCAGCCCCTCCGCCATTGCGGTGACCGACAGCGAGGAGGTGTTCGTGGCAAGGATACAGTCCGGGGAAACGATCGCCTCGACCTCTTTGAAGACCTGCTTCTTGACGCTGAGCTCTTCGAAGACCGCTTCGATGACGAAGTCCGCGTCGGCGAAGGCTTCCTTGGACACGGAACCGGTGACCAGCGCCCTGGTGCGGTTGGCGGCGTCGGCTGTGATCCGCTTTTTCTCGAGCAGCCTCTCCACCTCGGCGTGGACGTAGGCGACGCCCTTGTCCACCCGGGCCTGGTCGATGTCCGTCATCACGACCGGCACCTTGAGCTGGCGGGCGAAGAGCAGCGCCAGCTGGCTGGCCATCAGCCCCGCCCCCACGACGCCGATCTTCGTCACGGGCCGCGCGAGCTTGCGGTCCGGGGCGCCGGCGGGACGCTTGGACCGGCGCTGCACGAGATCCAGGAACGCGTAAACGGTGGAGCGGAACTCGTCCGTCTGCATGAGGTCCGCCAGCGTCTCACATTCGAGTTCGGCGGATTCTGCCTGGCTTATGGTCCGGTTGGCTTCCAGAACGTCGAGGACCTTGGCCGGGGCCGGCGAGGCGTTGGAGGTCTTGGCTTCCACGAAGGCACGGCCGGCCGCGACGGCCCCGGCCCAGCGCTCGGCAACCTCCGGAGCGGACGGGTCGACGGCGTTGGGGCGCTCCGGCGTGACGGCACCCGCGATGACTTTCGAGGCCCAGGCGAGGGACTGCTCGACGAAGTCGGCCGGCTCGAACAGGGCGTCGGCCACGCCCAGCTGGTAGGCCTGCGGGCCTGTCAGGGTCCGGTTGTTGCTCAGCGGGTTCTCAATCATCACCTTGACGGCGTTTTCGGGCCCGATCAGCCGCGGCAGGATGTATACGCCGCCCCAGCCGGGGATGAGGCCGATGAAGGCTTCCGGCAGCGCCAGCGCCCCGGCTCCGGTGGACACGGTGCGGTAGGTGGACTGCAGGGCGATCTCCAGGCCGCCGCCCAGCGCCAGGCCGTTGATGAAGGCGAAGCTGGGGACGCCGAGGTTGGCCAGGGCGGAGTAGGCCTCATGGCCGAGCTGGGCCATCCAGAGTCCGTGTTCCCGGCCGCTGAGGGACTTGACCGTGGACAGGTCCGCCCCGGCGACCAGGAAGTGCGGCTTGCCGGTGACGCCCACGCCGACGATCTCGCCGCGGGCGGCACGTTCCTTCAGCCCCTCCAGGACCGTTCCCAGTTCCACGAGGGTGGCGGGGCCCAGCGTGGTCGGTTTGGAGTGGTCCAGGCCGTTGTCCAGGGTGACCAGGGCGAAGATGCCCGGGCTCTTGCCGTCGACGGCGGGCAGCGCGAGGTCCTGGACGTACGAGTGGGTGACCGTCTCGTTCGGGAAAAGATCGGCCAGTTTGCGGAAATCTGCGGCGCTCATGCTGCGGCTCCAGTCTCGGTGGTGGCGGCGGACTCTGCGGTGTCAACGGACCCGTAGTCGGCGTGGTGCGGGTTTTCCCAGATGACCGTGGCGCCCATGCCGAGGCCGATGCACATGGTGGTCAAACCGTACCGGACCGAGGGGTCCTCCTCGAACTGCCGTGCCAGCTGGTTCATCAGCCGGACACCGGAGGATGCGAGAGGGTGTCCGACGGCGATCGCGCCGCCGTAGCGGTTGACCCGGGGGTCCTCGTCGGCGATGCCGAAGTGGTCCAGGAAGCTCAGCACCTGGACGGCGAAGGCCTCATTGATTTCGAAGAGGCCGATGTCATCGATGCCCAGCCCGGCGTTCTTCAGGGCCTTTTCGGTGGCGGGGACCGGGCCAATGCCCATGACCTCCGGTTCCACGCCGGCGAAGGCGTAGCTCACCAGGCGCATCTTGACCGGCAGGCCGAGCTCTGCGGCGGCGTCCGCCGAGGCCAACAGGGCGGCGGTGGCGCCGTCGTTCAGTCCCGCCGCGTTGCCCGCGGTCACCCGGCCGTGGGCACGGAAGGGGGTGCGGAGGGCGGCGAGATCCTCAAGCGAGGTGCCCGGGCGCGGGGGCTCGTCCACGGTATTGACGGTCCAGCCCCGGCCGGGCTTCATCGTGGCCACCGGCACCAGGTCGGGCTGGATTTGGCCCCGCCCGTAGGCGGCGGCCAGTTTGTCCTGGGACGCGACGGCATACGCGTCGGCGCGGTCCTTGGTAATGGCGGGGAAACGGTCGTGCAGGTTCTCGGCGGTGTTGCCCATGTTCAGGGCTGCCGGGTCCACGATCCGTTCGGAGAGAAAGCGCGGGTTGGGGTCCGCGCCGGCGCCCATCGGATGGTTGCCCATGTGCTCGACGCCGCCGGCGATCACGACGTCGTAGGCGCCAAAGCCGATGCCGCTGGCCGTCGTGGTCACGGCGGTCATGGCGCCGGCGCACATGCGGTCGATCGCGAAGCCCGGAACGGTCCGGGGGAGCCCGGCCAGCAGGGCGGCGGTGCGGCCGATGGTCAGGCCCTGGTCGCCGGTCTGGGTGGTGGCCGCGATGGCCACCTCGTCGATCCGGTCGGCCGGCACGGACGGATTGCGGCGCATCAGTTCGCGGATGCACTTCACCACGAGGTCGTCGGCGCGCGTCCCGGCGTAGATGCCCTTCTCGCCGGCGCGGCCGAACGGGGTGCGGACGCCGTCGACAAAGACGACCTCCCGGATGGTGCGGGGGTTCGCGCTGCTCCGGTTTTGGCTCACGTGTTACTCCTCCTTGAGACAGGGGTGCCGGAGCTGGGCCTGTGGCGGCGGTGGCCAAGGCGGCAGTGATCCGGGCGACATGAGTCAATATGTTACTCGTGAGTAACATAGCTGGCAAGGAGTCTGGCGCCGGTCCCGCAGGATTCCCCGCTCCGCGAGCGGGGGATCCTGCGGGTGCCAGGTCCCGTGAGGCGCCAGTCCTGTCAGGCCGCGGTGACGGTCACCGTCCGTGTCGCGAGCGTCTTTCCTGTAATCCAGTGCAGGTAGTCGATGGCGATGGTGTATTTGCCTGCCGCCGGCGGGCGCAGCAGGAAGTCATACTTCTCCGCCGCGCCGGACCTGATGATGCTGGTCAGCAGCGGCTGGCCGGCCATCGAGGGCTGAACGGCCAGGCCCGCGGGGCTGGGAGTGTTCCAGAAGGGGCGGCCGTCGTGGGAGATGAGTTCGGCAATTTTCGCCGGTCTGCCCGCCGCGTCCAGGATCCGCGTGACGGTAGGGAAGTAATCGATGTTCACCATGCGCACCAGGGTGGGCCATTTGGTGTTCGTGACGACGTTGGCGCGCATCGCGGAGATGGCCCAGACCCTGTCACCCCGGGGCCGGTTGGGGATGTTGCCGCCGAGGAGGACAAAGTTTTTCGGCTCATATCGGTTCAGCCCCGCGTCGTCTCCGGACAGACCGGCGGCGTGGTTCAGTTCGTGCCATCGGGGATCGATGGAGAAGGGTCCGATGAAGGTCTCGGTGGCGATGTCGTACAGCGGGCCGCCCACCGAATGCCGCCGGGTGCCGGGTGACGTCGGGGAGGTCGTGCTGACGGGGGGATCAACGATGATCGCTCCGAACATGCCCATTTGGACGTGCAGGGGCGTGTTGACGTGGCAGTGGTAGAAGTAGGTTCCCGCGCCGCCGCGGTTGGGGTTGCCGGCCTGTCCCGTTTCCGGCCTCCACTGGTAGGTGTAGTGCCCGGTGACCTCGAATGAGGTGTGGCCCACGCCGTCGTTTCGGGGATCGGGTTCGATCCCGTGCCAGTGGATCGTGTGGACCTTCTTGCTGGGCTTGATCGTTCCGTGAAACAGCTGGCCCTCAGTCAGTCGCAAGGTAGGTCCGGGGAGCTGCCGCCCCGACTTGCCGTCCTCGAAGCTCCATATTTCATGTTCGGATCCGTCCGGGAATCGCAGCTTCTTGTTGAAGAAGTCGAACTCCATGGAGACGTCCGGCCGCAGGGCAAACTCCGTCTCGGGGCTTCCCTCGTGGGGTTGTTCCGAGGCGAACTCCACCTGGCTCCGATACTTATGGTGGGCGTCGTCCTCCACGGTGCTAGGAAGTCCTGATTCCGGGGTGGCGCGCGCGGCCAGCACCCAGTCGGCGACGAGACCGCCGGGGTAAAGGCCGCCGGCCGCCGTCTGCGAGGGCTCCGCATGGCAGTGCATCGGATATTTCCAGTCGACAGTCCTCGCGTTCCACACTTCGTCCACCGCCTCGGGTGGCCGGCGGACCGGAAGAACTGATTCCTTTCGGTCCAGCGGGACCAGTTGAACGGTGTCCTCCCACTGCTGGAGAATAACGTCCCCTTCGGGGGAGACGCGTCCACCGGAACGGGGGAAATCAAGGCCGTTGGCGCGCACGGTCCAGACATGGTTGCCGTGGTAGTGCAGCTGGTGGTCCACGATCCCCGCGTTGACCATTCGGATCAGGTGGCCGGTGCGGACGGCGCCCGGGGCGGGCGAGGCGCTGAAGTTGCGCACATCGGTTTCGCGCGGATGGCCCGAGGGCAGCGTGTCCTCCTCCCGATGTTCGTTGAATTCCTCATCGGTAGTGATTGCCAGCGCCTGGAATCCCGCATACCCGTTGATCGTGAAGTACCGCGGCACGGCCGGTGTGGTGGCCGGATTCACGGTTTGGCCCCGTGATGCGATCCGCGCCCAGTTTGGTTCCACGTCGTGGCACAACCACAGCCACTGGCGTTCGAACTCCGTTCCGCCGGGGGAGAGCCGCCAGGCGGCGCGGGGATCTATGACCACGAGACCGCCGTAGAGGCCAAGGGTCCTTTCCACCGGCTCGTTGCCCGGGTCCGAGAACAGGTAGGTTCCCGGCGGCGGTGCTTTGAACTCCAGGAGCTTTGAGCCTCCCGCTGCCACGGGTCCCGTGCCGACGTCCGCGCCGGATGGGCCGGCAGCATGGAAGCGGAGTTCGTGTGGCTGGGAAAGACGGTTGCGCACCATCAGCCGGATGGTGCTGCCGGTCTCGGCTATGAGCGTCCGGTCCGGAAAGAAGCTGGCCCAGTATCCCCTCCTCGCCAGGAAGTTCCGAGCTTGCGCCGGGTCCGGCCTCAGCGGGGCGGGCCGGCCGTGCGGCGGCACCGCGGCGGCCAGGGGGTAGGTCCTGCTGGCCACCACTTGTCCGGCCGCGGTGAAGACCCGGGGGCTTATCGCCAGGGACGGCTCCGCGTCCGACAGCTTGGTGGGGCGGTCGCCGAAGCCCCGGTGGTAGACCAGGGAGCCGTCCACCATCGGAACGAAACCTTCATTGATATGGATGTCCAAGGTGTTCATGACCGCGCCCCGCTCGTCGTCAGTGCCGGCAGCGCGAGCGGCAGGGTCCGATCCCGCTGCTCGTCCGAGTACTCCAGCTCCAGGTCCGCGGAGTCACGCGGCACCAGGTAGCTGATCAGAATGTGTTCCTCGGCGTGCGGCGCGATCGGGCCGGGGGCGCGGTCGGAGTCCTGCAGAGTGATGGTTGTGGCCGACGAACTTAGCTTCAGACGAAGCTGCCCCGGACTGAACAGCACCGGTTGCGGCCCGGCATTTTGAAGTTTCACTTCGAGCACGACGACGTCGGCCCAGGTGAGGTTCACCGGTTCGGGCCGCGCCGGATCTTGAAAAGTCCCCCCGTCGTGGCCGTGGGTGCCCAGGTCTTCCTTGCTGCTGACCCGCCGGAACGGGGTGCCGGCCCCGGCGCCGGTTCCATCCGTGATGTGCGAAGCCGCTGCCGCCAAGCTCTTGAAAGCTGTTCGGCCCTGAGCATCCAGGCGGGCAAGCCGTCCGGCTCGGACAACGGCCAGGGATCCGAAGGCCGTAGTTACGCCCGTCTCCGCGTTCAGCGGACTGCGCCCGATCACGCCGTACGTGCCTCCCGCCAGTAGCAGGAAAGCTCCTCCGCCTACCACCAGTCCGAACTGACGGCGGCTCAAGCCTTGAGCCGTGAATGTGCTGGTCTGAGAATTCATGGTTACCCCAATGTCGTTTGCGGATGCCGCTCATCCTGCTGGCCGTTACCTACGAAAACCTTGTGCCCCCAGCAGCGCCGTCCGCGAGCCGGACAGCACGGCGGATCAGGTCTTCCTAGGGTCGGGTCTCGTTGCTTGCGATGACCGTTTCAGTGCCACGCGACGAGGTGCCACTCATCCGGGCGCCGGGCGGGGAGCCCCGGCCCGCGACCACCGTCGTCGTGAGGGCGCCCAGGGTCACGGCCGCGATGACCCACACGAGCGCCCCGCCCGGTGCCGCGAAAGATCCGGCCGGGGCGCCGGGTGGTTGGCTGAGGGCGGTGGTCCAGGGGATATCGCTGGTGAAGCCCGCGCTCCAGAGCCACCATCCGATGACCGCGTAGACTGCCGCGGCCGCCGCTAGGAGGGGAAGCCGCAGGGATGGACGGTTGTCCCCGTCACCGGTGACGGTCATTGCCCGCGTGAAAAGGCAACCGGCGAGCAGGGCAAGCAGGGTCGTGACGCCGTAGCCGAACTGGCTGCGGACAGACCATTCCAGCATCGGGCTGTAGTAGATGGCGAGGACGGACCCGGCGAGGACGAGGACCGTCAGGTAGGGGTCCCTGCCGAGCGGAGTCAGCAGGTGCCGCACGGTTCCGGCGAAAAACTCCCGCGCCCCGGCGCTGCCGTCCGTCCTTGGGCGGATGGCCAACTGGGCCAGGGTCAGCGGAGCGGCGGGGACGAGCAGCAGGGGGACCACGGCGGTGAGCGTCATCTGGGTCAGGACATACGCCTCGAACAGCAGGCCCTGGTAGACGTGGATGCCGCCGTTGGTGACGGTGGACAGGACTGTGATCCCGGCGAGCCACAGGACGGTGCGGTGGGCGGGCCAGGACCGTCCGGCGGCGCGGAGCCTGCGGAGGCCTGCGAGGTAGAAAAAGACGGCGAACCCGCATGCCAGAGTCCACAACGGGTCAGGCGCCCACTGGAACACGTACCCCCACGCTCCGGGTTCTGGCAGCAGCACGGCACTAGGCCGAACGGTCCCGGCCGTGGCGGCTGTGGCCGGCGGGGGCGTACGGGCCAGCGCGGCCGCCATTCCGGATGCTGCAGCCATGACCGCCAGCTCGGCGACCGCCAATAAAACGAAGTGCCGTGCGCCTCGGGGCGGGTCCCTGGCGAGGCGTTTCAGCGCCCATCGCCGGTGGAGCGCCCCGAACCCGCCGAGCACAATCAGCGCCGCCGCCTTGGCGAGGACAATCACGCCATAGGGACTGAGCAGCTCCTCGACCGAGCGGAGTGACGCGGCAGCGGCGAGGACCCCGGAGGCCGTCAGGGCGATGTAGCAAACCAGCGCCAGAGTGGAATAGCGCCGCACTGCCGTAGACAAGTGGCCGGGCGGCAGCGACGGGCGGAGCATGACCAGCGCCAGCAGGCCGCCGAGCCACACAGCCGCGCTGCCCATGTGCAATATCAGCGCGGCGGTGGAGTCCGCGTGGCCGGCCCCGCCCGTGGCGTGCGATGTCAGGACCAGGGGCACCAGGCCGGCGAAGGCAGGCAGGGCCGCGATCGCCGCCACCCGTGGTCCGTGCAGGCAGAAGCAGAGCAGCGCGACGGCGGCAGCTATCACCGCGGTGCGGAAACCGGCCTGCCCCGCCTCGACGTCGCGAAGGAAGGACACGAACTCCGGGCCGAAGCCGGCGGAAACCGGCCGGTTCGCAATGAACAGGAAGCTGGCGCCGGTATACACCGTGGCAGCGGCGGCCCAAACGGTCGCCGACCATCCGGCAAGCCGCAGAGCCGCCGACTGTACCGGCGGATGGTGAGGCAGCGCGAAGACTGCGAGGACCAGCGTTCCAACGGTGGATGCGCTGGCGAGGTTGAGCGCGAGCTTTCCCAGCGGCAGTCCCCATGTGACAGCCGGGCCGGTGCGGTCAAGAATGCCGGGATTCGCGCTTCCCCCATGGCTGTAGGCCCATGCCAGCGCCAGCACCCCGGCAGCCGCGATCGCCGCTCCGGCCCCGGCCCGCCCCAGGATTGACATCGCCCTCTCCTTCCGATCCGTTCGCGGCCGCCGCTTCGGCCAGGGCTAGCCGGCCCGCTGCCGGGCCGTGGCGATACCGATCGAATAGCGCGGGTCAGTCCTTACGGTGGGCGCGTGTCCGGATTAAGGCCGTGGCACCAGCGGCCAAGCCCAGCACTCCTGCGCCCAGTCCCAGGATGCCGAAGGTGTTGTCCGGGGCGGCCGGGGCCGGGGCGGTCTCGGCCGGCGTGGTGGCGGATGCCGCTGCCGTGTCGGCGACGGGTGCTGCCTGCGCGTGCCCGTCGCCGGCTGCGGTGGTGACGAAGGAAGGAACCGGGTGTTGGGGTTCGGACTGGCCCTGGGCCCGGGGTTCGTTCCAGTTCACGACGGTCCCGTCCGAGTAGTTCTGCGCCGCCGGCAGTGACACGGTGATGCCCGCGGCCGGGAGCCGGCCGACGGAGATCGAGAAGGTCTGGTACTCATGCTGCCCGATCTGGTGGGCGGCGTCTGCGGTCCAGGTGACCGCGGATGCTGCCTTGGTGATGGTGGCCCCTTCGACGGTGACCGGGGCGGAAAGATCCGCTTCGGTGATCGTGGCCGTCCAGCCGTCCATGGGCTTGACCGAGACCGAGGTGAAGGGAGTGCCGGTGGGCAAGGTGACGGTGAGTCCGGTGGTCTTGGCCGTTGCGGACTCGTTGGGGACTCTGAAGGTCAGCTGGGAGAAACCGCCGGCCGATGTTGAGGCCGGGTCCACACTGACATGGGCGGAGGCGGCGCCGACACCGAGGGCCATGAGGCCGGCTGCGGTGGCGAGGACGGTGACGGTTTTCAGGGCGCTGGGGGTTGAAGAGTTCATTTGCATGCCTTTCGGGTGCCGCCGCGCACAGACGGCGGCAGTGGGGTGACGGGTGGAAGGTAGTTTGCGTCCCGGACACCCGTCCCTTACTCGGCGAGGTCAGGGCATGGCGCAGCGGGTGGCCTCGGCCGGCGGCCCGCGCAGGGTGTCATGGCGCGGCCTTGTACGGGGCACGGGCACAAACACCCGGCCCGGCATAAGCGGCCGACGGCGGACAGGAACGATCACGACGGGCCGGGGCAGCTGCACGAGCGGGCGGAGCCAGGCAAGGAGTTGCCACAGGGCTACCTCGCCCCGGCGCAGCAGCCAGGCCGTCGCCAGGAGGGCAAGCATATGGCCAGCCAGCATGAGCGGGGAATCGGTGCCGTTGCCGGTCTGAACAGGCATGGACGCCGTGACGGCTGCGGATGGGCCCGCGCCCGCGGCCTGTCCATGGTGGCTCGTCTGCTCGGCCAAGGACGGCGGGCTCAGGACCCGGGTGGAAAGCGAGACGAAGGCTTCGTGCAGCATCAGCTGACCGGATCCCAGCACACCGAACAGGGCCAGGAAGGACAGCTGCCGGCCCGCCAGCCAGGCGACGGGGGCCAGCAGAAGCGCGGCCAGGACCGCCATGATGGCCGGCGCGGGCAGCGCCCCGCCGCCAAGGACGTGCCCTGCTGCGGCCAGGGACATAGCCGCAGCCGTGACCAGGACCGCCCGGAAGAGGCGCAGTGGGCCGCAAAGATCCATCGGTGCCTCCCGACAAGGGGACCAAGCCAACTAGGACAGGACCGACGCTAGGCAGGGCAGCGTGGAAAAACCTTGGAGCGTAACGGGCAACGGCCCGGCGCCGGGCCCGGAATGGTGCTCCGGGAAGCAGCGCGGGGACCGCGCGCTCGCGGTCAGGCTCCGGTCACGGTGCCCTGGTGAACTTCGGTGCTGGGGCGGGTGTCCACGAAGGTCACGGGACCCGGCGCCCGTCGTCGAATCCGTACCGCCACTGCGGTGCGCCCTCACCGGAGACGTAGATGGTGGTACCGGAAGGCGCCGCCGAAGTCCCAGCGCTCACGCAGGAGGCCTCGGCCGTTGGAGAAACAGCAGCGGGGTGGCCGGCGCCAACATCAGGGGCCGGGTGTCCCGGTGCTCCCGGCGCGCTAGTCTGGCCCGAGGTGCGTCCGCAGCCAGCTCGGTCCCACAACGGTCGCTCCCAGTGCCTCGACGCGGCCCCGGAGTCCGCGGTCGGCGGTCACCACCAGCACTGAAGAATTGTGGGTCGTGAGCTGGCGGACCGTATCGACGATCGCCTGGTCGCCGTCCCGCTCGGCGGCCACAACGCGCACCCGGCCCTGGGGATCCTCCGCGCCTTTCGCCTGCCCCTCGGTTACGACGACGATTTCCGGCCATGTGCGTTCGGCGTCCGCCTCTGCTTCCGAGGAGGCGAGGCCGCGCTGCGCCAGTTCGGACAGGCTGTCAATGAGCTTCTGCGCGGCCTTTCTGCGGTCCCGCCACCAACCGTTCGGCTGTGAACCGACCACGTTGGCAGCGTCGACGACGAGGTACCACTTTGTGGCCCCCGGCTCTCCGGGGCAGGAGGCACTGTCCCGGTCATCATTCCAGCGTCCCACGTATCCGGCGGCCGGGCGGAAGAATCACCCGGCGATTTCCGGTCCGCGTGCGGCTCAGGACCTGGGGCCGGAGGCGGAGCGGATCAGCCTTCCGCCGCCGGCTGCCGGTCACTGGCAAGCTCGGTCAAAGCAGACGCGCATATTCCTGCCGCCACCGCGACCCTCTCAGCCGGAACGCCTGATGACAGGGCGGCAACGATCTGTACGTCGCACGCGGCTTTCGCCTGGTCAAGGGCCCACTCCGCGGCCTCGACCTCGCCGACGCGGGTGACCACCGCGGTTAGGAGGCGCTCCTGCACGGCGAACGAGTCATCTGTCGCCGGTTGGGCCGGGTCTGTCCCGAGCTCTGGCTCCGCGTAGACGGCCGAGGCAACCTGCGCGATAGACAGAGGGAGTGTGTTTGTATCGGTGTACGGTTCCACGGAAGCTGCCTTTTGAGTTGTCGAAGCAATGCTCCCGGTCGCTGAGCGAAAGAAGGCCTCGGGGGGGCGAGGGGGCCGATCGGTCTGTCTGGTTCTCAGAATACACAGCAGTCTTAGGATTACGAAGTGACCGCGCTGACAGCACCCGCACAGGGTCGGCAGCGGCCGTGGCCCTGCTATCCGGCGATGCGTGCCTCGACGGAGCACTAAGCTTGGTGATGATTACTGGCCAGGCCGTCGGTATTTAGCGCCGTGGACCGAGTTTTCTGGCTGCTGACCGACCCGACAGATGCGGGGAATGCATTGGCGTGGACATGGGCTCGAGGTGTGGCCGGGCTACTGCCACACGGGGCGCGGCTGCCTCCGGCGGAATGGGAGCGGCGCCACCGCGCCATAGTGCGTTTCATCGGGCTGTGCTCTGTCGCCCTCGCCCTTATTGCCGCCCTGCAGAGTTCCGGGGAATGGCATGGTCTCGTTGAGAGCGCCACCCCGGCAGTTATGGCGGCGCTGGCGTGGTGGTTGCCGGTCAGCCAACGGATCCGTGCGTCTCTTGCGAGTGCGGCCCTCATGGTGATCGGCGTGTTCGTTGTCCACACGTTTGGCACCATCGAGGCTCATTTCCTTTTCTTCATCATGGTGCCGGTTGTTGCCCTGTATGAAGACTGGGCGCCTTTCGCGACGTCAAGCGGCATGGTTATCGTCCATCACTTCCTGGCCGGCATGAGCGACCCGGCGTCCTTTTACAATCACCAGGCGGCGATCGATTCGCCGTTACTCTGGTCCATGATTCACAGCGGCCTGTTTCTGGCCGTCTGTGTCACCAGCGTCGTGCACTGGCATATCCACGAAAAGGCCCGGGCCGGGGAACGGGCTTTGCTGCAGCGCCTGGAGCAGCAGACCCTGCGAGATCCCCTGACAGGGTTGGGCAACCGGAAGTTGCTGGACGAATGCCTCGGCAAAGCATTGCGGACCGCCGACGAACACGGAGGGCACGTGGCGGTGCTGATGGCCGACATTGACGGTTTCAAGCACGTCAACGACACGTACGGGCACGCGAGCGGAGACGCGCTCCTGGACGAAATCGGCAAACGGCTCCGGCTCAGCACACGCAGCGGTGACACGATTGCGCGACTTGGCGGAGACGAATTCGTCGTCATCCTCCCGTCCACGGGAACAGCCGATGCCACCAGGATCGCCAAGCGGATCATTACCGCCGTGGCGGCACCAGCACTGCTCGGAACGAACACTGTCACAGTAGGGGCAAGCATCGGTGTTGCGGTCTCTGCGAAGGGCCAGCCCGCCACCGCGCTCATGGAGAACGCCGATGTGGCGCTTTATGTCGCAAAACACAGCGGCAGGGGACGCTACGTTCTGTTCAGTGCGGACATGGACCCGGAGGACAGTGCTGACACGGTCTCCGTCAACGCTGCTGACGCTCGGGAATGGGCGCAGTACATGCGGGATCTGCGGGGAGAAATAGCGGCCGCGAAAGACGCCGGAGGCATCCCCGCTCCGACACGCGGAC
>JAODMV010000132.1 GCA_025464875.1 Arthrobacter sp.
GGCGGTCCATGACACCAAAACCCATTACGGAATCTCCCTCAACATTGAGTGCACCTAACGGCTGCTCGTAACAGTGAACCACATCACGTTCCCGCTGGCCAGAGTCACATTCTGCCACCGAGAGAACACCCGACCCTCGCCACTCCGCGTCCGTGCCGGGCGGGCATGGGGCCGGCGATTGATGCCCGCAATCCACCCGGCCCGGGATGGGGTAACGCCTGTGATCCGGGTCTCTCTCAACCCTTGACAGGAAGTTCCGTCGCGCTCCAGAATGTAGTTCTGCTCTTCAGAATTAATGGCGATTCTGAATATTCACGCTCGGACCACCGGCGTGACCCCCAGGACCAGCATCCAGGGGGTTCGCCGGGCAGCCGATCTTGACGAGGAACGAGGACGACAGGCATGACTGACATCGCTATCCCCAGGAACGTCCCGATTAGCGACATTGACCCCTTTTCCGATGAGTTCCTGGGCGATCCGTACACGGCGCACCGCGAGCTACGGGAAGCGGGGCCGGTGGTCTGGCTTGAGCGCTATGGGGCCTGGGGCGTGAGCCACTACCAGGAAGTGGCGCAGATTTTCAGGGATCCCGAGACGTTCTGTTCCTCGTCGGGGGTTGGACTTTCGGACTTCCGCAAGGAAAAGCCGTGGCGGTCGCGCAGCCCGCTGATCGAATCCGATCGGCCGGAGCACACCCGGGCCCGGCGGGTTGTCACCGAAGTCCTCAGCCCGGTCGCGGTCCGTCAGCAGAAGGATCACTTCATGGAGCGGGCGACGATTCTGGTGAAGAAACTCGTGGAACGCGGCTCCTTCGACGCGGTAGCGGACCTGGGCGAGGCGTACCCGCTGGAGGTGGTCCCGGACTTGTTCGGCGTTTCCAAGGAAGGACGCGAAAACCTTCTCCCTTACGGTTCGATGGCCTTCAATGCCTTTGGCCCGCGCAACAAACACTTCCACAAGGCGATGGAGAACGCCGAGAGCGTGACCGAATGGATCATGGACCAGAGCCGGCCGGGCGGCTCAAGTGATGACGGTCTGGGCGCGCGGATACACGCGGCCAACGCGGCAGCCGGGAACCCGGCAGAACTAGGAACCATCCTCGTCAGGTCCCTCCTGGCCGCCGGCACCGACACCACCGTCAATGCCATCGGCAGCGCGGTGTTGTGCTTTGCCGAAAACCCGGAACAGTATGCGGCACTGCATGCCGACCCGAGCCTGGCCCGTGCGGCGTTCGAGGAAGTCATCCGCTACGAGTCTCCCGTGCAGATGTTCTTCCGTACCACCACCCGCGCGGTGGAGCTCGGCGGCGTCGAAATCCCGAGCGGGGAAAAGGTGCTCATGTTCCTGGGCGCCGCAAACCGGGACACGCGTCAGTGGGGCGACGACGCCGAGACCTTCAACATCAACCGGCGCGTCATCGGCCATGTTGGCTTTGGTTACGGCATCCACGCCTGCGTGGGGCAGATGCTCGCGCGGCTGGAAGGTGAATGCGTCCTGACGGCCCTGGCGCAACAGGTAAGCCGGATCGAACTCAACGGACCGGCCAAGCGCAAGCTCAACAACACGTTGCGTGGCCTGGAAAGCCTGCCCGTCACCGTGACCGCCAGCTAAGAATCCCTGTCAGCAGACGAAGGTAAAAACCATGTCCAAGATTAGTTACATCCAGCCGGACGGCAACGTCCTCGCCGTCGACGCCGCGCCCGGGACGAGCGTCATGCACGTCGCTCTCGTAAATGACGTTCTCGGTATCGTGGCAGAATGCGGCGGCAACACCATGTGTGCCACCTGCCATGTCTACGTTGACGCCGGGGACCTGGTTCAGTTGCCGGAGATGGAGGGCGACGAGGACGCGATGCTGGACTGCACCGCAAGTCCGCGCGAACCCAACAGCCGACTGAGCTGCCAGATAAAGGTACCCGCGGAATCCGCCGGCATCACCGTGCGGGTGCCGGAGCGCCAAGTCTGATGAGCGAGGCGAGGACCGTCCTCACGGGGCAGGACGCCGTGGTCATTATCGGCGCAGGCCAGGCTGGCTTCCAAGCCGCGGCCTCCCTCCGGGACGAGGGGTTTGCCGGTCGGATCACGCTGATCGGGGACGAACCGTATTTGCCTTACCAGCGGCCGCCGCTTTCGAAGACCTATCTTGCGGGGTCACTGGATGAGGAAGGGCTGACGCTCCGCCCGGCGTCGTTTTTTGAACGGAACAGCATCGAGCTGCTCATGGGCGACACTGCAGTTGCGATCGACCGCGACAAGCAGGAAGTGAAGCTCGCCTCGGGCCGCCTGGTCGGCTACGCGCACCTGATTCTGGCGACCGGGACACGTCCCCGCCCGCTGGTGGCCGAAGGCGCTGACCTTGCCGGGGTGCATATCCTGCGGACTAAGGACGACGCCGACGCGTTGCGCCCATGTCTTGGCGACGGATCCCGCGTAGCCGTCATCGGCGGGGGTTTCATCGGCATGGAATTCGCCGCGGTCGCCGCCGACGCCGGGCACGAGGTGGTCGTCATCGAAGGGCTGGCGCGGATCATGGCTCGGTCCGTGTCTCCGGAATTGTCCGAATATGTCACCGCGGCGCATCGGGGCCGGGGCACCCGCATGCTGCTGGGCAGCGGAGTGCAGCGGCTGACCGGCGACGCCGGACGGGTCACCGGAGTCGTTTTGGCCGACGGAGAAACTGCCGCTGCCGACGTTGTCCTCGTGGGCATAGGGGTGCTGCCGAACGCTGAACTGGCGCGGGACGCCGGGCTGGAGGTGGCCAACGGCATTGCCGTGGACGGCTCCCTCCTGACTGCGGATCCGCGCATTAGCGCCATCGGGGACTGCGCGAACTATCCCAGCGCCCATGACAGTGGTCGCCCGACGCGGCTGGAATCCGTGCAGAACGCTGTGGACCACGCCCGCCATGTTGCGGCCCGCCTGACCGGCGGATCGTATGCCGCCTACCAAAAGGTGCCGTGGTTCTGGACCCACCAGTTGGGCCTGAACGTCCAGATCGCCGGCATCGGCTCCGCCGATGATGACTGCGTCCTCCGGAAGGACCCGGCTGGGGAAAAATTCTCCATCTACCGCTTTCAATCCCAGCGCCTGGTCTGTGTGGAATCGGTGAACCAGCCGGGCGCACATATGCTCGCCCGCCGCATGCTGGCAGGTGAAGTTCGTCCCAGCCCGGCACAGGTGGCGGACCCCGGGTCCGACCTGAAAGCCCTGCTCACGCCCGCGGTGTGAACCCGGGATCCGATCGATCCTTCGACTCATGCCACCAGCAATGGCGGCGTTGCCATTGCTTTGCCCTCAGTCCCCGCGACAACAAGGAAGCGTCATGACGAACGAAACCACTCAAGCCATGCGGAACCGGACCGTCCTGCTCACCGGAGTCACCAGTGATATTGGCACGGCCTACCTGCAGGCGTTGACGATGGCCGGCGCCAACGTGGTCGCCACCGACCTTCCGGGCCTGCAGGACCAGGGGCGAAGCGTGACCGAGGATGCCAGTGCTGACGGTCCGGGCAAGGCTGTCTTCGTCCCCTGCGATGTGACGGACCAGGACGCCGTGCAGCGGTCTGTCGACACGGCGATGGAGAGGTTCGGCGGGCTCCACTCGGTGATCAATAACGCCGCGGTCTACAAGAACCTCGGTGAGAAGCGGCCCCTGACGGAGCTCAGCTGTGACGAATGGGACCTTGTCATGCGGGTCAACGTGCGAGGCACCTGGCAGGTCATTAAGGCAGCCGCTCCCGCCCTCGCCGCCAGCGGGAACGGGAGGATCGTCAACATATCTTCGGTCGTCGCCCGCAAGGGAACCGCCGGTTTCGCGCATTACGTCGCGAGCAAGGCCGCCGTCGAGGGGCTGACCAGGGCCGCCGCACGGGAGCTCGGCGGCGGCGGAACGACGGTCAACGCCGTTGCGCCGGGACTGGTCGACAATGCGGCCACCCGTATCCTGAACACCGAGGACCACCTCGCCAACGCCGCGCTCTCACGGTCGCTGCCGCGCGCCATGTCCTCCGCCGACCTGGTCGGGGCCGTGTTGTGGCTGGCCGGCCCTGATTCCGGGTTCGTCACCGGCCAGGTCCTGATCGTCGACGGCGGCGGGCTATTCGTGTGACGCCGGCTGGGAATGGCGGCTTCCCAGCCCGACCATGAATGCATTCCGAAAAGAACGCGGAGGCCTGCGCTTCTCCGCGCGATCAACCCAGTTTCGTCGCAGGGCAGGAGTCGTAATGGACCGTCTCATCGAGCACGGCACGATAAAAGTTGGCCCAATTATTGGTGATCGTGAGCTGACCGCCGGGCCGAGCTTCGAGGTATTCGATCCGGGCCGACTTGGCGACCTCGTCGGCGTCGTCACTACCGCCTCGGCGGACGACGTCGACACCGCTGTCGCCGCTGCTCGCGCCGCGCAGTCATCCTGGGCCAAAGTCAGCGTCGAGGAACGAGCCGCCCTGGTGCGCCGGGCAGCCGCTGAACTCGAGAGCACCGAGGGCCTGGCGGTGCTGATGACGCGTGAAGGCGGGTCTGTCCTGTCGATTACCCGGAGCGAGTTGGCGGGGGCCGCAGCCGCCATGATGCACGCTGCTGATTTTGGCGAGGCCCTGCTTTCGGGAAACAAAACGTTCGCGGACAGCACCAGCTGGGTTTCCATCGAACCTCGACCCTACGGTGTGGTCGTGTGCATCGTGCCATGGAACGCGCCCGTGGTCCTGACAATGCAAAAGGTCGCGCCCGCAGTGGTTGCGGGAAACACCGTGATAGTGAAGCCATCACCCAACGCGCCGCTGGCCGTGGCGGTGCTCCTGCGTCGATTCGCCGAGCTTTTTCCGCCGGGAGTGATAAATGTCCTGCATGGAGATTCGGAGGTCGGTTCCGCGCTGATCTCCCACCCGACGGTCCGGAAGATTTCCTTCACCGGCGGGCCGGAAACCGCCAAATCGATCATGCGCTCAGCAGCCGAATCACTGACCAGGGTCCATTTCGAGCTGGGCGGCAATGACCCGGCGATTGTCCTCGACGACGCCGATCTTGATTTCGCGGCCGACAAGATTGCGGGTTATGCATTCCGCAGGGCGGGGCAGGTGTGTTACGCCATCAAGCGCGTCTACGTCCCGCGGCGCCTTGCGAGTGACTTTAACGACCGCCTCCTCGCGAGAATGGGGGAAATCCACGTTGGTTACGGCTTGGATCAGAACGCCGCCATGGGCCCACTCAACAACGAGGCACAGTGCAAGAGGATAGCCGCCATCCATGAGCGGCTGGCTGCGGCCGGTGCGAATGTTCAGTTCGCTGGCATCAAACTGAGCCCGGATGAGTGGCAGGACGGATACTATTTCCAGCCCGCAGCGGTCCTGGACGCGGATCCGGCGGATGACATTGTGACCGAGGAGCAGTTTGGTCCCATTCTCCCCGTGGTGGCCTACGACACCGAAGATGAGGTGGTCGCCATGGCGAACGGCACGGAATATGGGCTTGGTTCATCAATCTGGTCGTCCGACGAGGACAGGGCGGTAGCTGTAGCCGCAAGAGTTGAGGCTGGCATGACGATTATCAACGGACACGCGCTTTCGCCGCTGGGCCGCAAGGAGGTCCCCTTCGGGGGGACAAAACAAAGCGGAATCGGCTGGGAGAACTCTACCTACGGGCTGCTGGAGTATGTCGAGTTTCATAGCACCGATCTGCACAAGCGAGGCAGCTAGGGCGTCCCGGGCCGAGCCGGCGGCGGCGCGGGTTAAACCAGCAGGCCCCGGAGATCTTCGGCAGCAGCCTGCAACCGTGCACCGAGCCCCGCCCCGAGTTCGGGTGACATCCGGTGGGCCGGAACGGACACGTTGACTGCGCACAGCCCGCCATCCGGCCGGGAAATGGCCACCGCAACGGACATCACGCCATCTTCGCTCTCCGCCTGACTTGTCGCATAGCCTGTCCGCCGGATGGCCTCCAAGGCCTCTTCCAGGTCAGTGCGGGAGGTGATGGAGCTGCTGGTCAGGCCGGGCAGTTCCTCGTGCGGATACAGGCTCCTGAGCTGGTCCGGGGTGAGGCGGCTGAGCATGGCCTTTCCTGAGGCGCCGCAGTTGGCCGGGATGAGCATCCCTTGGCGGGACCCGACGCGGACGGCCCTGGCGCTTTCAATGGCGTCAATGAAGTGGGTGTTTTCCCCCTCCAGCTTTGCGAAGTGGACGGTTTCCCCTGTTTCGGCGAAAAGCCGCTCCAGCGTGGGGCGAACGAGGGTCCGGATGTCCACCTGGCGACTGATGGAAAGGGCGATAGAACTGAGCGCCTGGCCGGGTTCGTAGGCCCGCGTGGACGGGTTCCGGCGAACAAATCCGCGGTGCAGCAGCATTGCCATCAGCCGGTGCGCGGTCGACGACGCGACGCCGAGATACTTGCTGGCATCGATAAGCCGGATGCTTGGCTGGGACTCGAACAGCAGTAGCAGCCGTAGGGCATTGTCAACGGATTCGATGGGGTACTGCGGCGGCGGACCGTGCATGAACCGTTCCCCTTGCTGTGGTGGTCGAATGCCGTCAGCTTACCCGGGGTTCCGGCGCCGACTTCAGATTCCGATACCCGAAGCCTGTGCCGTGCTCCCCTTATTCGGGTTGTGGGTGGGGTGTGGGTTAGGTGGTTTGGGCGAGTCGGCGTTCGATGGCCCAGAGGGCGAGGTTGCCGATGAGGGCGATGGCGGCGAGGAGGAGGATGATGCCGTACATGGTGGGGAGGTC
>JAODMV010000146.1 GCA_025464875.1 Arthrobacter sp.
AGGCTCGGGCATTCCGATGCAGCCGGCACGCAGTTCGCGGGCCACGTCATCCGCTTTGTCCCTGACGTGCTGCTGG
Source organism: Arthrobacter sp. (assembly GCA_025464875.1). Lineage (GTDB taxonomy): Bacteria > Actinomycetota > Actinomycetes > Actinomycetales > Micrococcaceae > Arthrobacter. Next base: position 77 of record JAODMV010000146.1, read on the forward strand.
AACTGGTCCGTGAACAGGCCCTTCCGGTCCAGGAGGGCCTTGACCCGCTCGATGGGGTCCTTCGCGGCCCAGTCTTCGAGTTCATTGGCGTCGCGGTAGCGGGTGGGATCGTCAGCAGTGGTGTGCGGCCCCATGCGGTAGGTGACGGCTTCGATGAACGTGGGTCCGCCGCCGTGCCGGGCACGGTCCAGGGCCACGCGCGTGGCGGCCATCACGGCCAGGACATCGTTGCCGTCCACCCGGAGGCTCGGAATTCCGAATCCGGCAGCCCTGTCCGCGAGCTGCACGTGGGACTGCAGCCGCACGGGTTCCGAGATGGCCCAGTGATTGTTGGAGCAGAAGAAGACCAACGGAACCTGGAAGCTGGCGGCAAACACCATGGCCTCGTTGACATCGCCTTCGCTCGTGGCACCGTCGCCGAAGTAGGCCACGGCGACTGAATCGGCGCCGTCGTTCTGGATGCCCATCGCGTAGCCGGTGGCGTGCAGCGCCTGGGAGCCGATCATGATCTGTTGGGTGGCCACATTGACGGCGTACGGGTCCCAGCCGGCCGAGGCGTTGCCCCGCCAGACGCGCACAATGTCCCTCAGTTCGACGCCGCGGCAGTAAGCGACGCCGTTGTCCCGGTAGCTCGGGAAGACGAAATCGTCCGCGCGCAGGGCCCGCGCCGAGCCGATCTGGGACGCTTCCTGCCCCAGCAGCGGGGGCCAGAGTGCCAGTTCGCCCTGGCGCTGCAGTGCTGTGGCCTCGGTATCGATCCGGCGGATCGCCACCATGTCCTCGTAGAGGGAGCACAGCTGCTCGTCGCTGACATCCTGGGCCCAGGGATCGAATTCGGGATGGCTGACGCGTTCGCCCTCCGGGGTGATGAGCTGGACGAGGTCCCCGCCCGTCCGCCTGTTTGCTGCTGCGCTGTTCTCCGGGCCGGCGGCACTGCCGTCGTTGCCCGCGTCGTCGGTAAACATAGTTGTCCGCCACCTTCTGACAAGCCTGACCGGGCTGCCAGGACTCGTGATCCCGGTGTGCACCGGCCGCCCGGGCGCCGTCGCCCCGGATAATTGTGACCCTACTCACAATGGCCATTGGGTACAACTACCCCTGCGGATACTGAGCATTCTGCCCTGACTGTCGGTCCGGCACCGTGCTAACCTTCGCATTATGCAATCCCTGGATGGCACCGACACCCGTCTGCTATCGGCGATGGCGCGGGATCCCCGGCGGACCGTGGTGGCACTGGCGCAGAAGCTGGGATTGTCGCGGAACACGGTGCAGGCGCGGATGGCCCAGCTGGAGAAGAAGCATGTCTTCCTCTCCTTCGAGCGGCGCATCAACCCCGCCTCGCTCGGATACCCGCTGATGGCTTTCATCTCCGTTCACGTCCAGCAGCAGAAACTGGGCACGCTGGCCGTGGATCTGGCCGGCATCCCGGAAATCCTCGAAGGGTACGGCCTGACCGGCTCCGCTGACCTCCTCCTCCGCGTTGTGGCGCTCGACGCCGAGGACCTCTTCCGGATCAACGGCAAGATCCTGGCCTGTGACGGCGTAGACCGGACGGACACGGCCCTGGCGATGAGCGAGCTGATTCCGTTCCGGATCCAGCCGCTCCTGGAACGCGGCCCCGCCGAGGCCTGAAGTCCGCTGAGAACACAGGAAAGGAGCCCCCGCACTGCACGGGGGCTCCTTTCCTTGTCAGCCGACGCCTTGTCAGCCGACGGAACGGGTCAGTGGTCGGTGGCCTTTTCGGCGCCCACACCCGTCAGGGAGCGGACTTCCATTTCGGCCTGCTTCGCGGTGTCTTCCAGCCTCTTGTCCAGCACCGTCCCGAGCCAGCCCAGGAAGAACGCGAGCGGAATGGAGATGATGCCGGGGTTGCTCAGCGGGAAGATCGCGAAGCTGGCACCCTGGATCATCGAGGTCTTGGCACCCGAGACCACCGGGGACAGGGCGATCAGGATAATGGCCGAACCCAGTCCGCCGTACATGCTCCAGACGGCGCCCTGGGTGGTGAACCTGCGCCAGAACAGCGAGTACACGATCGTGGGCAGGTTGGCCGAGGCAGCCACCGCGAAGGCGAGCGCCACGAGGAACGCGACGTTCTGGCCGTTGGCGAAGATGCCGCCGACGATGGCGAGCACACCGATCACGATGACGGTGCGCCGGGCTACCTTGACCTCGGTCTCGGCGTCGGCCTTGCCCTTGGCGATCACGCTGGCGTAGATGTCGTGGGCGAAGGATGCCGCGGCGGTGATGGTGAGGCCGGCGACGACCGCGAGGATGGTGGCGAAGGCGACCGCGGAGATGAAGCCGAGCAGCAACGGTCCGCCGAGGTAGAAGGCGAGCAGCGGAGCGGCCGAGTTGACGCCGCCGGGAGCGGACCGGATGGTGTCGGCCCCCACCAGGGCAGCGGCGCCGTAGCCGAGGACCAGGGTGAACAGGTAGAAAAGGCCGATCAGCCAGATGGACCACACCACGGACTTCCGGGCTTCCTTGGCCGTGGGAACCGTGTAGAAGCGCATCAGCACGTGCGGCAGGGCCGCGGTGCCGAGCACGAGGGCCAGGGCCAGGGACATGAAGTCGAGCTTGGAGGCATCGGACTTGCCGTACTGCAGGCCGGGGTTGAGCATGGCCGGGTTATTCGAGGCCTCCACCGCACCGCTCAGCAGGTCGGAGAGGTTGAAGCCGTAGATCGCCAGGACCCAGAAGGTCATGACGGCGGCGCCGGCGATCAGGAGGATCGCCTTGATGATCTGCACCCAGGTGGTGCCCTTCATGCCGCCGATCAAGACGTACATGATCATGAGGCCGCCGACGACGATGATGACCAGCGCCTGCCCGCCCCAGTCGCTGATGCCCAGCAGCAGCGAGATCAGGCTGCCCGCACCGGCCATCTGGGCCAGCAGGTAGAAGAAGCAGACCGCAAGGGTCGAGATGGCGGCGGCGATCCGCACCGGGCGCTGCTTGAGCCGGAAGGAGAGCACATCGGCCATCGTGAACTTGCCGGTGTTGCGCAGCAGTTCGGCGACCAGGAGCAGGGCGA
>JAODMV010000151.1 GCA_025464875.1 Arthrobacter sp.
AGGGCCCCCTCCATAGTGCAGCAGAATGGCGAACGATGGCCAGGTGGCGACGGATGTAGCACACTGGACGCACGAAGCCCGGGTCACGTCATTGGCCGGGCTTCGTGCTGCACGGGCACGACATGTCTGTTCGTGCGGAGGGGTTGCTGGTTTGCCCGCCTACGGGTAGGCCTCGCGCGCCCAACGATTCAGGTCTGCCACTGCGCTTCTTCGCACCCCGCCTGCCCGGTGCCACACCACCTCGTCACCGCCGGGCGAAAGCCCGGCCCGCGAGGCTTCCTCGATACGCTGCAGGACCGGAAAAGTCTCGCCGAAGACGAACTCGTGGGCTCCGTGCTCAAGGACCGCCAGCCATTCCGCCGCGAGCTGGATGGCCTTTGTTCTTGCGGGGCCGAAGAAGGCCTGGACGGCAGTCCAACTGCCATCGCCCCACCCGCTGCCCGGTAATCCTGAAAGCCTCACGTCAAGAGCGGCCGTCCCGTCTCCGGCGTCGCGCCAGACAACGGCCAGGTTCAGGGGGGCCTCGCCGCCGCCGGGAGTGAAACGAAGAAAGACGTTCACTTTGTGAAAGTGATTCGGCAGGGCGAGGCCACGCGCTGACTCGAACCGGAGACCGGAAACGGTGCCGTGTGTGTCCCGGCCACGGACCAGAAGGTCTTTCATGAGCTTCTCCCAGGCTCCGACCAGGTCCGCTTCCCGCGCGATCCGGTTCAGCCGCCGCAGCGACCCGGCAATCGGGATGTGTTCGGTCCTGTCACGGTTCAGCCGCGCTCTCGCTGCGTCCCAGACCGCCGACAGGGCCTGGATGGCCTCGTTGACCAGTTCCCGGGACGTCTCACTCTTGAGTTCAGAAAACTCCCAATACCCCAGCACGGAGGAAGTATCGTCCGCCAGCAGTGGCGCTTCCGCGCCGTCGACGCTGATCCACTTCCGCGCTCCGGCTTCCCTATCCTCCGGGCTGCCCGCCTCCAGTGACTGTTCGGCTTCGAAGCCATACCGGAGGCCCAGCGCAAGGTCGCCGGCATCGGCATCGAGGACGCGCGCCGACACCGTGAGCGGCGCCAGCGCCCGTCCATGGCCGATGTGAAGCTGAATGCTCCAGCGCCCCGCCTGCAAAGACGCGCGAACCGTTCGTCATCGCCGGTCGGCGTATCCACAGGTGTCTCGACTGCCAGTCGCGACTGCCGCAACGGTAGACAACGTGGGCCGTCAGTCGTCGTCTGGTGCTTCGCCCTCTTCCTCTTCGGCCGCTACCTGGTTGGCGATCAGGTCGACGCGGTCTGCGGGCGTGAGGGTCTCGTCGTTTTGAACGGCCTCTACGCCCTCGCTGTGGACTGGTTCTGTTGGCTCATGGTTGGCATCGGTCATTTCGGTCACCTTGTATGAAATCAGGCGGCCCGTGGCCGCTTGGTTAGCGGGGTCCGGGAAGAATCGCCGCCTACACGGGAGTGGCGGCGGAAGGCACGCCAGGGGTGGTGTCCCCCTCGGGTGTTTCCTCCGGCGCCAGTGTCGTCGATGGTTCGCCCGCCGGCCGAAGAGCGCGCCACAGCGCCACGGCACAAAGCGCCACTGCCGCCGCAACGCCGGCCATCCTCCGCTTCCGTGATTTCCGCATAGCCTGGGCCGCCTGTGCGGCGCGGTCTGCGGCGAGCGCAGCGGCCTTGGGATTGATCGGCACAATCCGATCGTGCAGGCGGAGGGTCACAGCCTCCACTCCGCCAGCCAACTCGTCAGCAAGCCGGCGCAAACTTGCTTGAACCCGCGGGGACGCCGCCTCGATCCCGCTGTCTATCCCGGTCAGCGCCCGGTGCAGGGCAGTTTCGATACCAGGTGTGGCCCACTCCCTCCCCCTGGCCAAATGCGTACGTAGATTCTCTTGAAGATGACGGGCTTCAGCCGCACGGGCCCTGTTCTCTGACGTATGCACGGGAACCTCCGCTTCGATGAGTGTCACGCAAAGCTTAGGGTTTCGCTTCCTGCAGGAACAGCCTTGATTATCCGCCGATGTCGGCAACGACCCCAGCAACGTTCCGGGCTGGGCAAAGTTCTCAACCCCAAGGGGCACAGGCTTCGCGTCGTAGTCCTCACGGAGCCAAATCGGGGTTCCCAATTGCCCTGTCAGGGCAAGAGCCGACCAAGCAGGTCCAGACAAGTGCTTGAGAGTTCCGCCGCACTGGGGGCATCGTCGCGAGGCCGGGGGCTACGCAGCCCGTGCGAGGCGGGACATCGGGTCGAACCGCGGGGCGGAAAGGGGTCGGCACCCGCCCCCCCTGTGGAGGAGGGGGCGTTCCCGATACGCGCCGGCGGGGCTGCTGCCGGTGTTGGTTGCCAGGGCAGAACCGGCAACAGCGGCCGCACCACCGGGAAATCCGCCGGTCCTCCGGCGCCCGCCCTGTTCGTTACAGGTCTTTGACGGCCTCCCGCCGTCTCCACAAATAGAAGACGGCGAGCAAAATGATCAGAATAAGGACGCCCCCGATCACGAGCGGCGTAGCGTCGTTGTCCGACTGCTGACCTGTGTCGGTGTTGCCCGGACCACCCGGGGCAGGAGGCGATGACTGAACCGGCGTCGCTGTTCCCGTCGGGGCCGGAGTCACTCCGGTAGGTGCGTCAGATGGAGAAGGCTGCTGCCCTGGTGCGGCTCCGGCGTGGGCGACCGAAACCTCCACTACAGGAGCCCCGGGGCCCGAGAAAGCACCCGCCGGGGCGGCCATCAGGACCACGCCTCCCATAAGGCCAAGGCCGAAGGCCGCCCCTATCAATCTCGACCACATTGGTTCTCCTACCCGGCAGGCTGCCCCTGCCGGGCAGCGTCACCGATCAGAGCGTTCCTCCTCATTGTCACCTTCGCCCTGAAACCTGTCCATAACTGGCTTTTCAGACGCGGCAGTCAGGAACGTCCCAAGGCCTTGCTCATATCAGTCTCCTTCGACTCAGAGGTGCCGCCATCGTCGGGCACGGGTACCGCCGTACGCCCACATCTCCCGGAGAAAATTGGTATGTTGGCGGCATGCCGGTCCTTCGCCTCGGACGGCTACCCGGGAATGAGCCTCTTCCGGTGACGCAAGCGGATGGCAGGTTTCGGAAAGGGTCTGGCATTGACAGCTAAAGGTCGTACGGGATCCTCATCCGGCCATGTGGTCCTTCTCGGGGACTCGATTTTCGACAACAAGGCGTATGTCGGCGGCGGGCCCGACGTCATCGACCAGCTGCGCGACGAGCTCACGCCTGGTTGGAAAGCCACCCTTTTGGCTCTGGACGGGGACGTGATATTCGGAGTTCTCCGGCAACTTCGTGCCCTTCCGGACGACGCGACCCACCTTGTCATAAGCGCCGGCGGCAATGACGCGCTCGGCTTCGCCCATCTGCTGCAAATGCCCGCAAGCTCTGTGACCGACGCACTCGACATTCTCGCCAGCGCCCAGGAGCGGTTTGCTGCGGACTATGAAGCCATGGCGGAAGCGGTTTCGTTGACGGGTTTGCCCGCAGCCGTTTGCACCATATACGACACTCCTGCCTCGGTGGCCGGACACCGGACTATCAAGACCGCTCTCACTATCTTCAACGACTGCATCACGAGGGCCGCTTTCGCTCGAGGCATCTCCCTGATAGACCTGCGGCTCATCTGCAATCAGGACGGCGATTATGCAAACCCCATTGAACCTTCCGTTCAAGGAGGGGCAAAGATCTCACGGGCCATCGCCGCACTGACAAACCAGGCTCATCACCTGCCTCGGTCCACTGTCATTGGCAAGAGCTGATATTCCCTGTGACGTCCGTGTCCAGCGAGTGCGCTGGGCGTCGCTACCGGAGATGCCGTGTCCGAAGTGCGGGCACGAACTGGTGTACCAAACCGCTCCGCCGCAAAGGCAGCGGCTTACCAAGAATCACAAAGAGTGGCGGTGCGCGGACTGTAACTACTGGCGAGACTGACCAGGAAAGTGCCCCGCCGTCCGACGGCGGGTTCTAGCGGTCGTTGCAACACCACTGATGGCTAACTGGATATCAGTATCAGCCTCCTCGCCGGCCATGGGCAGACGTTGCTCTATATCCCGGGAAGAATCGTGCACCACGCCTCAGCGACGTACCGCGGTGACGGCAAAACGGACACGAAAGACGCCGCGATCATCGCCGACCGGACCCGCATGTGCAGGGATCTGCAGCCGGTGCGCGGCGGCGACCAGATCAGTGTCGATCTGCGCATCATGAGCGCCAGGCGCACCGACCTGACCTGTGACCGGTCCGTGCGATCAACCGCCTCCGCGCGACATTGCTGGAATACTTCCCGGCACTGGAGCGGGCGTTCGACTATTCCAAGAACAAAGCCGCGCTCACCCTCTCATGCCTACCAGACCCCTGACGCGCTGCGCCGGCTCGGCCTCACCAGGCTCCGGTCCTGGCTGGAGACCCGGGGCTGCCGCAACAGCGCCGGCATCGCCGAAAAGCGATCGATGCTGCCAACGGCCAACACACCACCCTGCCGACCCAACGGCTCGGCTCCGTCATGGTCACAAAGCTCGCAACCCCGGAACACCTGCCGCACGCCAGGTGGGGTAACCGATTGTCCAGTTTTCTGCCAGCCTAGCCCGCCTGTGCGCCGGTCAAGATGGCCGGAACATTTCTTCATTCGGCTCCTGACCCAGCGCGGACCAACGTTTACTGGCTGCCTTGCTGGGGTAAGAGCCAGGCGTTGGCAAGCCTCTTGTTTGGCAACGACAACATGGTCTCGCAGGTACTAGTGACAACTAATCTGGAGCGATCATGCGGCGAAACTGGGTCACAGTCATTGTGGGTTCATTCCTCTTCCTTCTTTTGTCCTCATGCTCACCGTCCCCTGCTCCCAGGGAAACGGTGACTGTGGCAGCGCCACAGACGCAGACACACTCGAGGTCGGGCACCCCGACCGGCCTTGCGAGCCCCACAGATAGTCCTTCCGGCGCCTTTACAGCTTCACCGAACAGCACGGAGAGCCCCACGGCAGCGGGACCCGGAAGCTCGACTCCCTCAGCGTTGGAAACGCCAACAGGGTCCGTCACAGGGGCGCCTGACAGCGGCAAGACCGTGGTCGTCAACGGCAAGGACTACACCTGCTCCGAGATGATCGGAACCCAGTGCGACAGCGCTTTCTCGGAAGCGTTTTCGCGCTGGGGCGAAAATCTTGACTCATTTACCCGGTCCAAATATCTGGGGCCGCTGGTAAGCGCGAGCAATGCGCCGCTGACGATCGGGGGCGTCACCAGACTCGGGTTGCTCGCGTGCATCGACTCTGCCGGCAACCATAACTCGGCGAAGTTCGTGGAGGACGCCAAGCAGATCGTGCCGGACGCGCCTCGAATTGATCTGCTCCCGATCTGGTTCGAGGCACAGAAGACGCTATGCCCGGACGTCCCCTTCAAGAGCTGATACACGCAATAAAAGACCCCCGCCACTCGCCGTGACGGCGGTTCCTAGGGGTTCTTTTGCATCTTGGCCGCATGCTGGGTCCAGACGATACACCGACGCGGTCCCGTAAACCGGCCCCACCGCGACACCTTCGAGCAGCTTCCCTGTGCCGGTCAAAATCCCGCCTCGGCCCGCACCTGGACGGGGGTGTTTCGGTTGAGCTTGCCCTGTTCCGGTCCCACGAACCCTTACCGGGCTTTTGACGGTGGGTCCGGACGTCGCGCCGGACCTCCTGCCTGGACCTCGAAGTGGGTCCGCGCCGGACCCTTGCCGAGCGATTACACGACAGCCGCCGCCCCCACGTGAAGTTTGACGTTGCATGCGCTGGAAGCCGCCTTGAGGAGCTCAAAGGCCTCGTCCTGGCTGCAGCGGTTCTGCGCCATGATGATGCCGACCGCGACGTCGATCGCCGTGCGGGTTTCCAGCGTCGCCTCGAGGTTGGCCCCGGTTTCGCTGGAGTGTGTGGATCTTCCGCAAGGTGGTCGGTGGATTCGCTGCCGCCGGAGGCTCCGCTGACCTCTCCTGCAGCCCACCCTGCTTGTTGGGCGGCCAGGTCCGGCCTGCCCCAGGAGCGATCATTCGCGCGATGAATCGGGCCGCGGACGGCAGCCCGCTTGCGCTCTTCGCCGTTGGGAAAGCGATGCTGGAGGGCATCGCCGCGAAGCAATGCCCTCCAGCTTGTTCCGGAAACACTTTTATTCAGCCGCAGCCGAGCTGGTCGCCCTACCAGTCGCGATGCTTACCGTCATGGTGGTGACGATGGTGGTGGCGATTATTGTCACAGTCGTCACGATTCCCGTGGTGGCGATGCCAGGATGTATTCCAGCTATCGTTCCACCAACACCTGTCCCGGTCCCCCCGGTGGTGGCCAGTTGTGTCGAGGCTGGAAGGCTGGACCGTGACGGATTGTGTTCCGGTGGCCGCTGAGGCCGCGCCCGCGGTGAGAGTTGAACCGCCGATGCCTAGGCCAGTGACCAGCAGAGTGGTACCCAACAACTGAATTGGTTTCTTCATGAGAGATTTGCCTCGCTTGTGAGCTGTTCCTGATGGATGTCGAACGCAGACAGGGACACGGAGAATCACTAAAGGCACCGGAGACGGTCAATACCTGCCCTTGGCGCATCGGCGATGACCACTAGGGTTTTGTTATCGCGGATGCCGGGA
>JAODMV010000152.1 GCA_025464875.1 Arthrobacter sp.
AGACGTTGCGGGGCGTCTAGCCGGCAGGGAACCGTCGAAACGGCCGCCGAATAGAAAAAAGTTCTTGACAACTAAAATTGTCGGCCTGCGGACGGCGGAGACCCTGTACCGCTTCTTCGGCCGCAACTCCTTCGGCGCCCCCGTCGGCATGACCGTCCACGACTTCAGCGGCCGCGGGGACTCCGCCGCCACGGCCAAGGCCTGGGGCGGCTTCCTCGAGAAGGTCTACGCCTAGGCATCGGAGGCGTCCTCGCGCTTCGCGAATTACCTGGCGACCCGCGAATTCCCTGGCGACACTGTATTCCTGCGTCGCCCGGCCGTTTGCGCGTCGCGAGGACGAAAGCGCGTCGAAGGCTCAGGCGATGGCCGTGGGAGGCGGGGCGGCGAGGTTTCGCCGAAGCTGCGGCGCCGCCTCCAGCCTGTCCTGGGCCGAGCGTAGCGCCAGCACCGCGGTCTCCAGTTGCTCCGGCGGCAAGGTGAACGGCACCCGGAGGTGATGCTCAAAGGCGCCGCCCACTCCGAACCGGGGCCCGGCAGCGAGCCTGATGCCGAAGTCCGGCGCGAGCACCGCCAGCGCCGTGCTGGTCGGAGTCGGGAGGCGGCACCACACGGACAGGCCGCCCTGGGGCCTTTCCGCCCGCCAGCTCGGCAGGTGTTCAGCAACAAGCGCGAGGAGGGCGTCCCGGTTGCTGCGGAGCGCCGCGAGCCGGGCCGGAAGGGGCTCGGCCAGTGAAGCGACCAGATGAGCGGCCGCCAGCTGTTCGACGACCGGGCCGCCCAGATCCATGGTGGTCCGGGCTGCGGCGAAGCGTTGGATGAGCGGCTCGCCGGCCCGGATCCAGCCGGTCCGCAGGCCGGCCCAGTGGGACTTGCTGAGCGAACCGATGGACACCACCGCCGGGCTAAACGCGGCAACGGGGGTGGAGTCGGCGGCGTCGAGGTTGAGCTCCCGCAGCGTCTCGTCCACCACCAGCACCGTGCCGGAGGCAGCCGCTGCCCGGACCAGTTGGCGCCGTTGCGGGTCGGACATGAGCCGCCCGGTGGGGTTGTGGAAGTCCGGCACGACATAGGCCATCGCGGGCCGCTGCTGCTTCAGGGCGGCCCGCATCGCGTCCAGATCCCAGCCGGCATTCCCGCCGGCAATCCGGCCGCCATCCCGGCCGCCGTCCCGGCCGGAGTCGACCGGGGGCATGGCCACCGGCACCGGCCTGCAGCCGGCGGCACGGATGGCGTCGAGGGCGTTCGGGTAGCTGGGGTGCTCCACCAGCACCTTGTCTGAGCGGCCGGCGAGGGTGCGAAGCACGATGTTCAGGGCATGCTGCGCGCCGGACGTGACCAGGATCTGCCCGGCAGCGGTGGGCACACCAGCGGCCGAATATCGCGCTGCGATGGCCTCCCGGAGCGCGCCCACGCCCAAGGCGTCGTAGCCAAAGCCGGGCAGCAGGGCCGGCAGTTCGGTCAGCGCGGCCGCGAAGGCCCGGTGCACCGCTTCGCCGCTGGCGGGCAGGGAGGCGTAGGCAAGATCGAGGAGCCCGTCCGGAACAGCCAGGCCCGGTGGCCCGCCCAGGCTCCGGCCGCCGTCGTGGCCGCCGGCCCGGGGCCCGTGATGAGGAATGCAGGTCCTGCCCCGGCTGCCCTGGCCGCTGCTGAGGAAGCCTTGCTCGCGCAGCAGCGAATAGCCGGCGGTCACGGTGGTGCGGCTGATGCCCAGGGTTGCCGCCAGCGCCCGCTCGCTCGGCAGGGCTACCTCAAGCGGGACGCGCCCGTCGAGGACCAGCAGGCGCACGACGTCGGCCAACTCGCGGTAGGCAGGTGCGGCGCCGAGATTCCACTGGCCGAGGAGGCGGGCGAGGGAACTGGGATTCAGGGAGCCGGACATAAGGCCAGTATCCCAAACTGGATATGGATTACAAGGCCAGTTTTCCGGAGGATGGGTGTCATGATGACTCGCAGACTCCTCCAGCTCCTTATCGGCTTGGCCATGTACGGCGTATCCCTGGCCATGTTCATCCGGGCGGGGCTGGGACTGGACCCCTGGGACGTCTTCCACCAGGGGCTGGCTGGCAAGACTGGTCTGAGCATCGGCACCGTGGTGGTCATCGTCAGCTTCCTGGTGTTGCTCCTCTGGATACCGCTCCGGCAGCGGCCGGGCTTCGGCACGCTGAGCAACGCCGTGCTGGTGGGGATGTTCGCGGACGTCGGCCTGGCGCTGATCCCGGAGTTTTCACACCCTGGCGGGCAGATCGGCATGCTCGCGGGAGCGGTGCTGCTCAACGGCGTCGCTTCGGCCTGCTACATCGGCGCCCGCTTCGGCCCGGGCCCACGGGACGGCCTGATGACAGGGCTGGCCCGACGCACGGGGTGGTCCGTGCGGGCATCCCGGACCGGCATCGAAGTGGTGGTGCTGGGTGCCGGCTGGCTGCTGGGCGGCTCCGTTGGCGTGGGCACCGTGGTGTACGCCCTGGCCATCGGACCGCTGGTGCAGCTCCTGCTCCCGCGATTCACCGTGCCGGAAGTCCGGCCCCCAGCCGCGATCGAGCCTCGCGGCCAGTCCGCGCCTGCGGTAGCGGCGCCCTGAGGACGCTCGCCCGGCACCTACGACTCCGACGCGGCGTGCCAAGACAGGCCCGGCGACTCGTAAATTCCCTGGCGACGCGGAATGTGCGCGCCGCCGGGAAACCTGCGCATCGCAACGTGCCCGGCGCCTGGATATTGTCCGCGGCGCTGGGAAGCCTGCGCGTCAGGAGTCGGCGCTGGCGGCCGGAAACGGCTGGCACACGGGGCAGTAATAGATGTCCCGCTCCTCCGAGCCGGCGCCGTTGGCGAGGACGCCGCGGCGTACCGGGGTTCCGCACCTCAGGCATGGCTGGTGCTCGCGGCGGTAGACCCAGTAGCCGGGGCGCCCCGGCGTCCGGCCCACGGGCACGCCACGCGCATTGAGCACGGTGGTCCGCCTGCCCGGACTCAAGTTCGCTTCCATCAGGACCTTGGCGTGCGTGATCAGGGCGGGCAACTCGGCGACCGTTGAGACAGGCGCGGCCGGGTGGACGCCCGAGAGGAAGCACGCCTCGCAGCGGTAGATGTTGCCTATCCCGGCCAGGTTCCGCTGGTCGAGAAGGGCCACACCGATCGGGACATCGGGGGCGGCGCGTATCCGTAGCTCGGCTTCGGCCAGGTCCCAGTCGGAGCCGAGCAGATCCGGGCCCAGATGCCCCACGACGGAGTCCTCGTCGGCGGTACGGACAACCTCCAGGATCCCCAGCGAGAACCCGACGGCGTCCGCCGCCGCGGTCCGCAGCACGCAGCGGGCGGTGAACCCGGGCTTCCGCCAGCGGCCGCCGGGCGGGTAGACCTGCCAGGTCCCTTCCATCTTTAGGTGCGAGTGAATGGTCAGCCGGTCCTGTTCCGCGGGAGTGCGGTCTGCCGGTCCCTGGAGCCGCATGAGCAGGTGCTTGCCGCGGGCGACCACCTCGTTCACGGTCCAGCCGCCGAGCTGGAGCGTAGCGAAGCGTGGCACCCTGAAGTCGGAGGAGAGGAGTTGCTGGCCGGCGAGAGCGGCGTGCAGTTGGGCGGCGGCGCGCCAGACGGAGTCGCCCTCAGGCACGTATTCTCAGTCCCTTCGGGGTGGAGTAGGCGCCGGCGTGGGCCAGGGCGGCGGCGATGGGCGTGTCCAGGATGTCGTGGCCGTTGACCTTTTCCATGATCAGCTTGTCCACGGCACCGCGGGTCACCACGCCGACGAGGGCGGCGCCGGCCGCCGCCAGGATGTCGGCGTCGTCGTTGAACGCCAGCAGGGTCTTGCCGCCGCGTTCGACGTAGAGCACCAGGGCGCCGTCGACCAGCACCACGAGGGCTCCGGCCTTTCGTCCCGGCCGGTGCCCGGTGCCGGCGTCGACGTTGAGGGCCGGCCAGGGCAGCGCCGCGCCGTAGGGGTTGGCGGGGTCCGTCGCGGCGAGGGCCAGCGCGACGGGCTCGGCTTTGCTGAGCTGGGCGTCCTCCGCGAAGGAACGCAGCCGGTCCACTGTGGCCGGCACGGCAAACTGTGCGGCGCCGAGGTGCTCGATAAAGTAGCCGCGACGGCACCGCCCTGCCTCTTCCAGCCGGGCGAGCACCTTGTACATCAGGCCGAAACCGCCCAGGATGTTCTCCGCCATGACCGATCCGCGGGTCACCACGCCGTACCTGTCCAGCAGGAGTTCCGCGGTGGCACGGGCGTGGCTGGTGGGGTCCAGTTCGGGCGCCGGCAGGGCCGACCACCGGCCCGCGGCCAGCGGGGGAGTGGCGGCGTTGCCGGAGAGGGAACCGTAGCGGCCGCCGGCCAGACCCGGGGACCCGAGCAGGCCGGTGCCATGGGCCCGCCCCAGCCGGCTCATCCGCGGCGCCCGCGCGCGGGGTGGCCGGGCGACCTGCCGGTGGGCCGTGTGGCCGCCGGCGATCAACGCCCGGACGGGCGCGAAGGTGTCGCCGGTGATCCGGCCGGCCCAGACGAGGTCCCAGAGCGCGGCGACGACGTCCTGGTCGCTGAGCACCGAGTCCATGCCGCCGGCGACCTCGGTCAGCTGCCGGAAGAAGTAGGCGCCGCCGTTGTTCTGCAGAAACTCCAACAACCGTCGCTGCGCGTCCCCTGGCTCGTAGTCCGGGGCGGGGTTGAGGGTCAGCGCGGCCGACTCGGCCAGATGCAGGCTGATCCAGCCGTCGTTGCCGGGCAGGGCGCCGGCCCCGGACCAGAGGACTTCGCCGGTTGCCATGAGTTCATCCAGCATGGCGGGCTGGTAGTCGGCCACCCGGCTCGCCAGGACCAGCGGCTCCCACGCGGAGGCCGGGATGGGCACGCCGGAGAGCTGGTCGACGGCGGCGACGATGCCGTCGAGCCCGCGGAGCGTGGAGTGCCCGCCGCGGCTGCCGGGCGTGCGGACGTTTTGCCAGGCCGGCAGGAAGCGGCCATAGGCGGCGGCGTCGACGGGCTCCACCTCGGCGCGCAGCGCGGCGAGCGAGCGGCGGCGAAGCTTGCGCAGGACCTCGGCGTCGCACCATTCACTGACACCGGAGAGGCTGGCCGTGATGGGGACGACCGGTGTGCCCGCAGTTTCCGCGGCTGCTTCAGCCTCCATCCCTTCGGCCCCACTCGCAGGGGGCGTGGGGTGGGGACGGAATTCCCCTTCCACCACGCGGCCGTCCGCGGCGAGCCGCTTCAGCGCAGTGCCGACGACGGCGACGCCGAGTCCCAGCCGGGCAGCGGCCTCGGCGGCGGTGAAGGGGCCATGGGTGCGGGCGTGGCGCGAGACGAGGTCGCCCAACGGATCCGCCACGGGTTCGACGAAGGCGAGCGGCACGCCCATGGGTAAGGGCACGCCGAGGGCATCGCGCAGCCGGGCGGCGTCCTCCACCGCCGCGTAGCGTTCGACGCCGCCGATGTTCACCTTGATGGCGCGGTTGGCCCGCTGCAGCGCGAGGAGGTGCGTGAGTGCGTCGGCCACCGGGGCGCCCTCAGCGGGGACGAGTTCAGCCGCAGCGGTTTCGACGCGCTCAACCGCCGGGGCCGGTTCCAGCCGGGCCGCGACTTCCTCCGGCGTGAGCGGACCCAGGAGGCGGAGCAGGTCCGCGACGCCCTCGAGCCCGCGCACCTTCCGGTCCGGTGCCAGCCGCTGCAGTTCGCGTTCGGTGGCCTCGATGACCTTCGCGTCGAGCAGCTCGCGCAGCTCCACCCGACCCAGGAGCTCATTGAGCAGGGTCGAATCCAGCGCGAGTGCCGCCGCCCGGCGCTCGGCCAGCGGGGAATCACCCTCATAAAGGAACTGAGCCACGTAGCCGAACAACAGGGACTTGGCGAACGGTGAGGGCTGCTGGGTAGTGGTCTGCACGATCCGCAGCTCGCGTCGTTCAACGGAGGCCGCGATTTCTTTCAGGGCCGGAAGATCATAGACATCCTGCAGGCACTCGCGCACGGTTTCCAGCACGATCGGGAACGTGGGGTATTTCCGGGCAACATCCAGCAGCTGGGCCGAGCGTTGGCGCTGCTGCCACAGGGGCTGCCGTTTTCCGGGGTTCTGGCGCGGCAGGAGCAGCGCGCGGGCGGCGCACTCGCGGAAGCGGGAGGCGAAGAGGGCGCTGCCGCCGACCTCCGCCGTCACGATCTGCTCCAGTTCCTCGGGGTCGAACAGGAACAGCTCGGCCCCGGGCGGCTCGTCTTCCATCATGGGCACCCGCAGCACGATTCCGTCGTCGGCGGCCATGGCCGAGCCGTCCATCCCGTAGCGTTGGTGCAGGCGCTGCCCCACCGCCAGTGCCCAGGGCGCGTGCACCGGCATGCCGAAGGGGCTGTGCAGCACCACCCGCCAGTCCCCGAGCTCGTCGTGGAAGCGCTCCACCACGAGGGTCGTGTCGCTGGGGACCACCTCGGTGGCCAGCTTCTGTTCCGCGAGGTACTGGATCAGGTTATTGGCGGCGAAATCGTCCAGGCCACTGGTCTTGACGCGTTCGATGGCAGGGCCGACGTCGGACGCGGACAGTTCGCGGACGAACGAACCCAGGGCACGGCCCAGGTCCACCGGCCGGCCGAGGGAGTCGCCTTTCCAGAAGGGGAGCTTGCCGGGCTGGCCGAAGGCAGGGGACACCAGAACCCGGTCGTGCGTGATGTCCTCGATCTTCCAGCTGGTCGCGCCGAGGGCAAAGACATCTCCCACCCGGGACTCGTAGACCATTTCCTCGTCGAGTTCGCCGCCGCGGCGGCCGCCCTTGGCTGCGGCCGTGGCCGGGCTGGCGGCCCGGCCGTCGCCGCTGGCCCGGGCCTCGCCGTCGGGGCGGCCGGACCCTCCGCTGCCTTCCACCTCGGTACCGATGATGTAGACGCCGAACAGCCCGCGGTCCGGGATGGTCCCTCCGGACGTGACGGCCAGCCGCT
>JAODMV010000021.1 GCA_025464875.1 Arthrobacter sp.
AGCGCCGCCTGTCCCCCGGCGTCGACCACCTGCAGCATGGCGCGCAGGGCCACGATCGTCTTGCCGGAACCCACCTCGCCCTGGAGAAGCCGGTTCATCGGCGAGTCTTGGGCGAGCTCCTCGGACAGCGTCTTGCCGACGGCGGCCTGGCCGGTGGTCAGCGTGAACGGCAGCTGGCGGTCGAAGGCGGGCAGCAGGCCGTCGACGAGCGGCCGGCGGGCCGTGGCTTCCTCCGCGGCCAGCTGGGCGCGGCGCCGGGCGAGGGCGGACTGGAGCACCAGGGCTTCCTGGTACCGGAAGCGGTCCCGCGCGCGCTGCCAGTCGGCGGGGGTCTGCGGGGCGTGAATCAGCCGGTAGGCCTCCGCGACCGGCAGGAACTTCTCCCGGGCCGTGATCTCCGCCGGCAGGGGGTCGCCCAGGGTTTCCAGGTCAACGGTGTCCAGGAGCGTGGAGATCACCTTCTGGATGGACCAGCTCGTGAGCTTCGCCGTGGCCGGGTACACCGGAATGGGCATGGCCGCCAGTTGTTCCGGATCCATTCCCGGGGTGTCGGGGTCCTCATCCAGCAGCAGGAAGTCGGGGTTGGTCAGGCCGAGCGAACCGCCGTAGCGGGTCACCTTGCCGGAGAACATGGCGCGGCGGCCCGGCTGGAGTTCGGCTTTGGCCCGGAAACCGTTGAAGAAGCTGACCTTCAAGGTGCCGGGCATGCCGGCCCCCGCCGGCCGATGGGCGCCGGCGTCGTCGGAGATCACCACGTCGGTCAAGGAGCCGCGCCGGGCACGCATGGGCCGGGTGCTGTTGGAGAGCACCCGGGCGATGAGGGTCACTTCCTCGTCCAGCGGGACCTCGGCGATGGGCGTCAGTTCGCCGCGGCTGAGGTACCGGCGCGGGAAGTAGTTCAGCAGCCCGCCGACGGTGGTGATGCCGAGGTGCTTTTCGATGACGGCCGCGGAACGCTTGCCGATCCGGCGTTCCAGGCCCAGGTCCAGTTCAGCGCTCATGTCCGGCCGGGCCCAGCGCGTCAGAATCCCGGGGCACGGACAGTTCGCTGACGGAAAGGTCCGTGGGTTCGCCCAGTGAACGGATCAGGGCCACGGCGGGCCCGGGGTCCGGCACATGGACGTGGACGTGGACGCGCCAGCGGTAGTGGCCGGAGGCGTCCGCAGCGCCGTCCACCTGGCTCATGATGACGGAGTCGCCCATCTCGTCAAGCCGTTGGCGCAGCATGGCGGCGTCCAGTGGCGAGAGCGCAATGGTGCACATGACTTCCAGGCCTTCATCGGGGGGCATGTCGACGTGAATGTGCGGGTCCTGGACGTCATAGCCGTGCAGGCCGTCCAGGAGATCGCTTTGGAGTTCCTCCCCCAGCACCGCGGACCGCAGGCAGTCGAGGATCAGCAGCATTCCGACGCCGCCGGCATCCACCACATGGGCGGCGTGCAGGGCATCTAGCTGGTCTTCGGTGTGGATCACGGCTTCCACGGCGGCGCCGACGGCGGCGTCCAGGGCCAGGCCGAGCGTGTGGTTGCTGTCGTCGCCGTCGTGGGCCGCGTCTACGGCTGCCGCGGCCCGGGCGGCAGCGTCCATCACCGAAAGCATCGTGCCCGGCACCGGGTCACTGAGCGCGGTCCAAGCCCGGATCTGGGCCCGGTCCAGCGCGGCGGCCAGCAGCGGGGAACTCAGCCGGGTATGGCCGCTGAGCGGCTCGGCCGCGGCACACAGGAACACGGCGAACAGCGTCCCGGAGTTGCCACGGGCTTGTTCCATGGCGGCCCGGCCCGCCTGCGCCAGGACGGCACCGACGTCGTTCTGGGCCGGATCGGGCGAGCCGAAGACGACCGGCGATGCCTCGTCGTCACCCTGGACTGCCTCCGTAGCGTCAGGCTCATGGAGGGCGTGGGCTGCGGCGCGGACCGTCAGATAGAGGTTGGTTCCGGTGTCGCCGTCGGGGACGGGGAAGATGTTGATGGCGTTCAGGCGGTCGCTGTGGTTCCCGAGCGTCGTTTCCGCCTTGCCCAACCACCGCTTCATCGCTTGCGCGTTGGCGGTAATTTTAGTCTGCAAAGTGATCCCATCCCACAGCGTCAGCGGGCCTGCCCGCGATCTTCACGCCCGCGCTTTCCGTTGGTGCAGGGGCCTCTACCGAGCCTATCGCAGTGAAACCGGGAGGCAGCCGAAGGCCTGCGGGGAATGTGGCGAGCAATCCATGGTCTTCCCCGCCGCCGAGGACCCAGGCCGCCGGATCCGTTCCCAGCAGCTCCGAGGCCGGCAGGAGCGGGGCTGTCAGTTCCTTCAGGGCCGCGGCATCCAGGTTGAGCACGGCCTGGCTGGCCGCGGCCAGCCGGTTTCCGTCCCGCAGCAGGCCATCGGAGATGTCCATCATGGCCGTGGCGCCCGCCTCCCGGGCCAGGGGTCCGGCCGCGAGCGGCGGACGCGGCCGGCACTGGGTGTCCATCAGCGCCCGCTGTTCCCGGCCCAGCGCCCGGAAGCTGGTGGCCGCCTCCAGCAGCGCGAGCCCGGCGGCGGCGCGGCCGACGGTGCCGGCCAAGGCGACGGTGTCCCCGGGGCGTGCGCCGGACCTGAGCACCGGGTCCTGGCCGTCCAGGGTTCCGAGGATGGCCACGCTGACGGCCAGCTCGCGTCCCCGGCCCAGATCTCCGCCGGCCACAGCGCAGTCGGCGGCGCCAAGGCCCCGGAGGCCGGCCATCAGCCCGTCTGCGAAGTCTTCCACCCAGGACACGTGGGTCTCCGGCGGCATCGTCAGGCTGACCACCAGGGAGGTCGAGCGGGCCCCCATCGCGTTGATGTCGCTCAGGTTTTGTGCGGCCGCTTTCCAGCCGACGTCGTAACCGCTGGTCCGGTAGCCGTTGTTCCACTCGAGCCGGAAGTCCTGGTCCACCACCTGGGTGTCGATGCTGACCACCGTCCGGCCGTCCGGCGCGGCCACGATGGCGGCATCGTCACCGGGCCCCAGCAGCAGGGTCGGGTTAGCCTCGGGGCCGCGGTTCAGGCGGGGGAAGATGCGCGCCAGGAGCTCGGACTCGGAGAGCCCGGCAACAGTCAGCGCAGCTTCGGATCCAGGGGTTTCAGATACAGGGGACTCAGGCGCAGCGGATTCGGGCACAGCGGATTCGGGCATAGAAGATTCACGCACAGCCCTACGCTACCGCGGGGGGATGACATCGGCTGGCTAAACGGTGTGGCGACAAAGTAGCGGTGGTTTCCGCTGACCAACAGTTCACCCTCGGACGGCGTACCACTTCACTCCATCGGCGGCCCATGTCAGACTCATACGCGTGCCTCTACCCGTCCACGAGTTGGATTCCGCCGCCCGACGGATTCTCGCGTTCGCTGTCGGGGCCTTCCTCTTGTGGTTGATCCTCGCCCTACAGCTTTTCGTCAATGTGGACCCCCTGAGCGTGCATCGCACGGACGCGGTCATCATGCTGGGCGGCGCCGGATCCGAACGCTTGCCCGTGGCGCAACAGGTTCAGGGCGACCTCGACATCCCGGTCCTCGTTCTCTCGCACACGGACACCCTCGGGAATGCGGCGGCAGACGATGCCTGCGCCACTGCGGCCGTCCCCAGCCCATCCCTGATCTGCTTCCGCCCCGATGGCCTCGACACCCGAGGGGAGGCGGTGGCGATCTCCCGGCTCGTGGAGCTTAACGGCTGGAAGTCCGTCACGGTGGTGACGTCCAGCTACCACGTCACCCGGGCCCAACGTCTCATCGAGCAGTGCACGACGGCGGAGGTCCAGATGGTCCCCTCGCGCCCCGAGCTGAGTTGGGGGCAATGGCTCCGGCGGCTCGTCATCGAGTCCGGGGGCCTCATCGATGTGTCCCTGCGGCCGGAATGTGCCGCGGCCTGACCGTCCTGCGCCGGCTTTTGGTCGCCGGCTTTTCGGTCGCCGACTACTTGGTCTATGCGCCCTGGCAGCTCCGGTCTTAACGAGTACAGGCGCGTAGAAGCAGGCGGGAAGTTCGCCAAGTAATCGAGTACTGCCTACGCATCCCGAATTTAGGCCTAGTCCATAGCTTGGACAAATCACTGGTCAAGCTTTGATTGCGAAGGTCTCACTCATGCTTCAGCAAGACGTCAGCCTGCCTGGGGGCAGCGGCCGGACAGCGGCAATTTCACCGGCACAGCGAGCCCTCAGGCTCGGCGAGGGCCACTCCTGTCTTCGTCGCGGACGCAGCGCGGACCGATGAGGGAGGGGCCGTTGAGGCTCCTGGCTGAAGCTCCCGGCGGGATCATGGGAGCGCAGGCAACGTTACCCCAGATCCTCAAGAATCCGGGGTATACCAGGCGCACCCTCCACAGCATCATGCCAATATTCGGGACAAGGCCGGAAGCCATCAAGATGGCGCCAATCGTTCTGGCCCTCCAGCAGTCCGGAGACTTCAATTGCGTCGTGACGGTTACGGGCCAGCACAGGGAGATGCTGGATCAGGTCAATGACCTCTTCGGCATTGTTCCGGACCACGACCTGGGCATTCTCCAGCAGCGGCAATCACTGGCCGCCATCATGACCCGCACTATTGATGGACTGGACCGGTTGTTCGCGGAAAACCGGCCCGACGCCGTTGTCATTCAAGGTGACACCACCACGTCCACGGCCGGTGCCATTGCCGCGTTCTATCACGGCATCCCGGTTGTCCACGTCGAGGCAGGGCTCCGCAGTGGCGACATCCTGTCCCCGTTTCCCGAAGAAGCCAACCGAAAGATCACCAGCCAGATAGCGAGCCTGCATCTGGCTCCGACGCGCACCAGCAAGGCGAATCTGCTTGCCGAAGGCGTGCCGGAGGGAGACATTGTCGTAACGGGAAACACTGTCATTGACGCCCTGCTGACCACGGTGAACAAGAAGGTGCCGTTTACGGACCCGCGGATTGAAAACCTCGCCCACGGTGGGCGGAAGGTTCTGCTGATTACTGCCCACCGCCGCGAGAACCAGGGCGAGATAATGCGCGGGATAGGCCGTGCCCTGGCTAAGATCGCCGATTCTGAACCCGATCTGGTCCTGGTGCTTCCCATTCACAAGAATCCTGCAGTCCGGGAGGCCCTCCTGCCGGCACTGGAGGGCAAACAAAACGTGATCGTGACGGAACCCCTGGCCTATGGCGAATTCACCCACATGCTGTCCCTTGCCCACGTAGTGCTCACCGATTCCGGCGGAATCCAGGAAGAGGCCCCCAGCCTGGGCAAGCCGGTGCTGGTCATGCGCGACAGCACGGAGCGTCCCGAGGCTGTCGACGCCGGAACCGTCGCGCTCGTCGGCACTGACGAGGGACGGATCGTGGCAGAGGTGACCCAACTGCTTCATGACCAGCGGCACTATGACGCCATGGCCAACGCAATCAGCCCATACGGTGACGGAAAGGCGACCGGAAGAACGCTGGCCGCGATCTCACAGTTGCTGGGCAGCGGCCGCCGGCTCGGGGACTTCCGCGGCTAGCAAGGCACGCCGTCAGGGGCCCGGGATCTACCCCCGCAGACGGTTGGCTGCGGGGCCGGCAGCCACGTTGCGTAAGAGCTGCTTCCCCGGCCTCCGTCTGGCCTCGAACACTTTCGCTTGTCCCGGATGATCCGACGCGGCTTGGTAGCCCTGTACGTTTCACCCGTGCGGGTGAATTTCCACCATGAGGAAAAGGCGGGACAGGGCTAACCGAAGAGTAATATGGACGTTGTAGTACGGGTATCTCCGGGTTATGGCGGCAAAGCGTCATTACAAGAGAAACGCATTTTGTGCCACGGTTAATAGCCCGCGGGAGCCCTTCGCAATTCGACTGCGGCCAAATGTTCCATCTAAACCTAGATTTAGGACGCCATCGGCCCAATTGCGCAGGTCATCCCTGCCGCTCATCGTTGCCCCCAGCGATATGGTCGAGACGGCATTCCCCTGCTTGTTGCCTCGCGCCGGCAGCTGCGCCCGCACGCGCCGCAGGCCTTGTCCCTCCGCAGGCCTTGTCCCTGGCCTCCTTCAGATCCCGGGCGCCGAGCCGTTCGCGCGGCCCGGCATCACGCCGGCCAGCCCCATGGGCGGGCCCTCAGCAGGTCCTCCGGCGCGCTGCCCGGTTTGCAATTCATGGCACCCGCATGGCGACACCACGCTCCCCCGCGGCACCCGACACGCCGGTCCAGGGCAGCAGCCGATAAGGCGTGCCAGAGCCGGTCAATGCCGCGAAAAAGTGGCAATCATTGAGTAACAAATACCTGTTTTCGACCGGAGAAGTACTCGTGTTCGTGAGCTATTCCACTCACCTTTGGATTTCGCGCTGTGACCCATTGCACGGACCAGAAGATTCCGCGTAGTATCCGGGGCAATCGCTTCAGTGCCGCGCAAGCGGCCCGGGGGGTCTCAAGTGATGCTATGCCTCGCCGCTCCGCGTCACGGATCGTTCAAGGAATAGGAATATCTAATATGAAAGTCCAAGCCGTAATTCTTGCAGCAGGGATGGGGACCCGCTTGGCACGGCCCCACCCGAAGCCGATGACGGAGCTCAGTGATGGCCGGACCATCATGCACCAGCAAGTCCAAAACCTGCAGAACAGATTTGGCAAGCAATTGCGGCTGACCATTGCGGTCGGGTTCAAACTCGAGATGATCCTGGAACACGTGCCCAACGCCTCATTTGTGTACAACGAGAACTTTGACCAGACGAACACCTCGAAAAGCCTGCTTAAAGCAATACGCAATTCCGCCACCGGCGGCGTGCTGTGGATGAACGGAGACGTCGTTTTCGACCCGGACATTCTTGACCTGTTGGCGCCCTACATCAAGCGGGATGAATCGTTCATCACGGTCGATGTCTCCTCGGTGTCCGATGAGGAAGTCAAGTACACCACCGACGGCGACGGCAAGATCTTGGACCTCTCGAAGAGAGTGCCCGCCGGGGTAGCCCAGGGCGAAGCTGTCGGCATCAACTACGTCAGCTCCAAAGACAAGAAGAAGTTCCTCAGGCGCCTGGTCGAGGTCGATGACCAGGACTACTTCGAGGGAGCGATTGAGCTGACCATCAAGCGGGACGACGTCAAGTGGACCCCTGTGAACATCAGCCAGTTCTACGCCGTTGAGGTGGACTTCCCGGCCGACTTGATCCGCGCCAACGCCAGCATCTAGGACTGGCCCTGAGACCAGACTGCGGACTTTGGCCGGACGTTGCCTTGATGAATTCGCTAACCGACCGCAAAAGTAGAGGCAAACATTCGCTAATGCGACAGCACAGCAAGAGGGAACTATCACGACGGGACGTAGTCCGACTGTCAGTCGGTGGCGGGTGCGGGATCGCGCTGTTGGGGCTGTCCGAATCCGGCAACGGAGATCGTCCAAAGCTGCCCCCGCCGGCGCCGGCGACTACCCTGGAACGTAGGGTCATTTCCGGATCGCGGCGGGTGTCGCATCTTCCGTATCGAAAACTGGCAAATGGGCCGGCTCAGGAAATCCTGGTACGAGACGAACTGTGCTCCCGGGACAGCACGGACAACAGCCGGCGGATTGGGCTGGCCGCCTTCGGACATCTCACTGACGCCCACGTGCTCGACGCCACCAATCCTGGCCGGCTGTCCTTCCTTTGGCAGTACTTCGACTTTGCAGAGGGATTCCCGGTCTCCGGGAGGTTCCGGCCCCAAGACCTGCTAACCGTCCACGTGTTGGATGCGACGGTGCGGAAGTTCAACGCCATCGGCCGCGGTCCCCTTAACCAACGGCCTCTCGACTGCCTGGTGTCCACCGGAGACCTCACCAACACTCATACGCTCGGTGAACTGTCGGCGGCGATCGGCGTGTTCAGTGGCGGGTCGGCAACCTCTCACCCTGCGGGCGACTACGAGGGGGTCCAAAATTATGGCCCGGCGCCCCTGGAGCTGTCAGAAAGCATTTGGCATCCCGAGCCGGAGGCGTTCTCGGTTCTCCCCGACAGCTGGAAAAGCCTCCACGGTTATCCCACGGTTCCAGGATTCCTCGCGGCCGCAATCCAACCCGTCATGGCAGAAGGCGCGAGCTGTCCTTGGTACACGGGCTTTGGTAATCACGATGAGTCCGGACGAGCCACATCGGGTCCGATTTCGCCGAAGACGGAGTTTATCCTTGATCTTCGGCGCGGCGACCGGCTCCCTCTGGGGCTGCCTCCTGGCATGAACGAGTCCGACTTCTGGAACGCAATCAGGAGCGCAGATGCTACAGCGCGACGCAAACTCATCGCGTCGATGCCGTCCCGCGCGGTGGGTGCCTCGCCCCTTCGCCGCGCGTTCAGCAAGGCAGAGTTCATAGATGCCTTGCCCGAGAATCCCAGGCTTGCCGGCAACGGTTCCGGCGCCGACCAAAGTTCCACAGCAGAGCCATACTTCACCTTCGACATTTCACCCGACGTTGTTGGCATCATGCTGAACACGGCCAGTCCTGATGGGAGCAGTGCAGCCTCGATAGACGTCGCGCAAGCAGCGTGGCTGGAAAAACAGCTCAGAGGTGTTTCCCGGACAGCCCTTGATTCAAAGGGCAGACAGACCGCATCCGATGTGAAAGATCGTCTTGTCGTCCTGTTCAGCCACCACCCGCTGGTGTCATTCGCCAAACAGGAGCGTCAGCCCGACGGCGACGTGCAGTCCCTGAGCCGGGAAAGCGTCCACAGGATAATCTCGCGCTTTCCCAACGTCATCCTTTGGATGAATGGCCACCGCCATAAGCATAGGGTAACTGCACATAGGCGTCCCCAGCGAAAGAGCGGTTTCTGGGAGATCACGACCAGTTCGCTTATTGACTATCCGCAGCAGTCCAGGGTGGTGGAAATAATGGACAACGCCGATGGCACCCTATCGATCGCGACAACGCTTCTGGATCATTCCGAGCCGGAGAGCGTCGTGTACAGCGGGCCTCAGACGCCTGCCTCCCTTGCAGCTTTGAGCCTCGAGTTGGCCATGAATCATCCGGGGCTGGACCGGAGGGTCGCGATGGGGGGGATAGAAGACGGGAATGTGGACTTGCTCCTCGACAAACCGTTCTGACGTGACGCAGATGCTCCCGCGAGGACGGCCGGATCGGTCGCTGGGATCCTGCTGCGACGAGGGGATGCAACATCGCGCCGCCCGCGCCGAACCAGGGGCAGCAAGACCATGAAGTAACTGAAAGCAAGTGACAACCGGCGGTTGCCAAAGGACGAGAGAAGCGGAGACCAGAATGTCAGGTCTTAAGAAGAGCCAAGCACTAGGAACGTTAAGGGCTACCGCTGAGAGAAATCTACGGCGCGTTTGGAGGGAATTGTCCCCGGAACGGCAGACGCAGATCCGTGCGGTGGCGCATCCGGCCAACGTGGCGAAGGCTCAGAGGGCAGCTGCGCCGGCTGTGCCCAAGCTGCAACCGCGGGTCGCCGTAGTCATCCTGGTGACGGACTATGCCATGGATCCTGCCGCGACTCTCGGCACCCTCGTGGGCGAGAAGCCCGCGGCCATGGAAATGCTCGTTGTTGATGTCTCCTTGGCTGGACTTGGCCGGACCAGCGCCCAGGCGTTCGCGAAGCGGGACGGCAGGGTCAAGTACGTGGCGCTTCCGGGAACGGGCGAACAGGAAGCGCGGAACCGTGCCGTAGCCGATTCGCAGGCTCCTTATCTCATGTTCCTCACGGCGGGGGACCTCGTCGAAAAATCGAGCCTGGACTCCATGGTCAGGACGGTACGTGAAACCGGCTCGTCATTCGTTGTCGGCATGACGGGGATCATGAAGGGAAGGACCAGCAGTACGCCGCTGTGGCAGCGGGCAGTCCACGCGGAACCGCGGCTCGCTGCTGTTGTTTCGGAGGTTGCGGAGATCCTCCTGGACGGCGCCCTCGCCAACAAACTGATCGCGCGGGGCTTCTGGAAGTCCGCAATTAGCGACGTTCCGCCCGACCGTGAACACTGGCAATACGAAGCGGTCCCCAACCTGTACTGCCGGGCAAAGTCGTTCGACATCTTGGATCTCAAGGTCGTCGACACGTCCCTGGACCACGCGGTCCGTCTTCCGGCACGCGAACTCCTCTGCCAAACGGACTACCTCGTAGACCGCCTGCACCGCCTCGAATCACTGGCCGCCATGGTCCGCCAATTTTCGGCGCCGGACGCTTACCGGCGGTGGCTTTCCGAGGAGTTGGGCCACGGCCTGTTCCGCTACTACGAGGTCGTTCCCCGGACCGAGCTCGCGTATTGGGGCAAGCTTCACGCTTCCGTCCTTCGGCTCAGCGAAGGGCAGGAGCTGGACTGGGATGTCATCAGGATACACAACCGCCTCGTCCTCTCAGCCGTCCTGGCCGACAAGCGCGAGGACGTGGTCCGCATCTGCAACCACCGGAGCGATTACAGTTCCAGCTTCCCCACGCAGGTCACCGAATCAGGACTACTGGCGCAGCCTGGGTACTTGGACGAGCTCTCCAGCCACGACCCGGAGCTATTGCGCTGTCGCGATATCGATCTTCGGCTGGTCAGCAAGTTGACGCACTTCGCCTGGCAGGCCGATGGCCGACTCGAAATCGGCGGCTTCGCGTACATTTCGTCGGTGGATCCGATCGACGGCAACCTCTCGATTCAGGCGTCCCTGGTAACCGCGGACAACGCGGAAGCTGTCCCGCTCCTGGTGGGGCGCCACTCGGACACCTCCATTGATTGGGAATCCAATGACAACTGGACGTCCTACGCTGAGGCCGGTTTCACCACCGTTATCGACCCGCTCCTGATGATTGAAGGGGCAGGGTCAACAGAGCCCGCGCAGTGGTATGTCCTGCTCACCGTTAGTGCGGGCGGCAGGACGCTCGAGGCGCCTTTGACCCGTCGTGATCTCAACGGCTCCACCGGCCGGTTGGCCGTGGGTCCGATGACGGGAACCTCGCGCATGGCCATTGAGATGCGTCCGGGGACAACCGGCCTGACCTTTATTCCAGTCGCCCCGCTGTACGTAGCAACCGCCCTTGACCTGACCGGACGGACCTTGACGCTAACGGTCGAGGCACATGCGGCCCCTGTCGCCGCAAAGGTATCCATCGAGTCCCGCAAATTCGGCATCCGGAAGTCGGCTACCTGCCGTAGAGTGGACGGCACTCGGGCCGTCTACGTCATCGACATTCCGGCCCTGGGACCCGATGCCGCCACGACCGCCGAGTATGAATGGCAACTGCGCCTGGACAGCGGGTTCAAAACTCCGCAGCCGGTGGCGTGGCCCGCAGACTCCGCGGAGTTGGAGGCTCAGTCCGACCAGAGCCGCAGCCTCAGGCTGGGGCTGACAGGCTACGGCTTCATCCGGGTGGAAGAACGAATAACCCGCGTTATTGCATCGACCGTCGAGGTGTCCGCTGACAAGCGCACCCTCCGGATCGAGGGCACAGCGGACCTGCCTGTCATCCATGCCCCGCGCTTCATACTCTCCAGCGGCCAAGCGGTCATCCCCGCAACGGACGTGACGCTGACGGTTCGTACCAATGACGGAAGCAACGCATTTACCGCCGATTTCCTCTTGCCCCAGCACCCGTGGGCCGGGGAGGAAGTGATGCCAGAGGCCGGGGCCT
>JAODMV010000179.1 GCA_025464875.1 Arthrobacter sp.
TCGCGCCCAGGGTGGGCTGGGCATTGGCCCAGTGGCTGGCTCCGGTGGTGGAGTAGCGGCAGTGGCCGACGGCCAGGTGCCCGGTCAGGGTGTTCAGCGTGGTCTCGTCGAAGACCTGGGATACGAGGCCCATGTCCTTGTAGACGTTGATCCGCTTGCCGTCGCTGGTCGCAATGCCAGCCGACTCCTGACCGCGGTGCTGCAACGCGTACAGCCCGTAGTAGGTGAGTTTTGCTACCTCTTCGCCGGGAGCCCAGACCCCGAAGACGCCGCATGCGTCCTGAGGGCCTTTTTCGCCGGGGAGTAGGTCATGAGAAAGTTTTCCATCGCCGCGTGCCACTAGTCGATTATCTCACGTCGCGCGGTGGGACTTTTCCGCCCCGGCTTTACGGCCTGGTTCCGGCTCAGGCGCGGCCCTCGGGGCCGGCCCCGCCGTCGTGCTCCGGACCCTGGTCCGGGAGACTGTCCGGCTCGGTGTCCGGGACGGATTCGACGACGGCGTGCTGGGCGCGGCGGACGCTCAGGCGGTCCAACAGGAGTGCCGCAACGGCGCCCAGCAGCACGCCGCCGGCGCTGCAGAGGACCATGAAAAAACCGAAGACCGTGTTCGGGTCGTAGCTTTCATTCGCCGGGAGGCCATAGGAAATGATGGCGGCCGCGGCGACGCCCAGCAGCCCGCCGAGGATCAGGAACGGCACGTATTTTGGTGCCCGGCGCACGGTGATCTCGCGCCGCTCGGCCGGTGCCTGCGCCGGCGTGCTCCCGGGGGTGTTCTCTGGGGTACCTGCGGTGCTGCCGTCCTCGTGGGGGGAGTTAGCTGCAGCGCCGGGGAATTCTTGGGAAGACATGCAGTTAAGCCTACTGCCCGGCAGCTTGGCTCAACCGCCGCCGTGGACCGATGGCTCCTGTCCGTCGTCCCTTCCCGCGTGTTTGGCGTCGGGCTCCAGTTCGCCGGAATCTGCGGGCCGTTTAGATCGGCGGGAAAATCCCGGCCCGAGCCTAGGGACAAATACTCTTTGCCGCACTTAGTCCACGGGGGCAGACTATGAACGGGGAGTGCCAGGTACGGACAAGCAAAGGAACTGCCATGTCAGTCGCGGCCGAGCAGATCCGGGACCAGCAACGAAGCATCTGGGATGAGTTCTCGGCCGGCTGGAGGACATGGGATGCCGAGATTCTCCACTGGTACGAACCGTTCGGGGACGCCCTGATCCGTGACGCCCGGCTCTTCCCCGAAGCCTCAGTGCTCGACGTAGCTTCCGGAACGGGGGAGCCGGGGCTCACGGCGGCGGCGCTGGTGCCCGAGGGCCGTGTGGTAGTGACGGACATTTCGGAGGGCATGCTCCGGGTGGCGGCCGAGAAGGCGGCCGCCGCCGGGCTGGAAAGAGTGAACACCGTGGTCAGCGACGCCGGCGCCCTGCCGTTCGACGACAACACTTTCGACGCGGCCTTCTGCCGCTTCGGCTTCATGTATTTCCCGGACCTGCCCGCCGCCGCACGGGAGATGGTCCGCGTGGCCAGGCCGCGGGCGCGGATCAGCGCCGCCGTCTGGAGCCGGGCCCCGGACAACCCGTGGGCGAGTCTCATTGTCGGGTCGATCGCAAAGCACGCCGAGCTGGCCCTGCCGCTTGCGGAGGCGCCGGGGCTGTTCCGCTGCGCCGCCCTGGGGTCCATGAGCCGGCTCTTCACCGAGGCCGGGCTCCGCGACGTGTCCGAGCGCAAAGTCAGCACGGAGATGGTGCAGGAATCCCCGGAGAAGTACTGGGGGTTCATGACGGACATTGCCACCACCGTGGTCATGGCCTTGGCCAAGGCTGACGAGGAAAGCCGGGAGCTGATCCGTTCCGACGTCTTCCAGATGCTCGGCCGTTACGAGCATGGCGGCGCCATCCGGCTGCGTTCCACGGCGACCATCGTGTCCGGGACGAAGCCCTAATCAGGCCGGCGTCGCCGGGCCCGAGGCGTCCGCGAAGATCGCCCGGACGCTGTTCCGGGGCGAGGTTAGACGCCCAGCTCTTCCTTCAGCGCCGCCACGTGGCCCTGCGGCTTCACCTGGTACTGCGCCAATCTCACTTTGCCCTCGGGATCGAGCACCACGGTGGAGCGGACAATGCCCTCGGTGACCTCGCCGTCGACCAGTTTTTCCCCCCACGCGCCGTAGGCGAGGGCCACGGCGTGGTCTTCGTCCGCCAGGAGCGGAAAGGTGAGGGCGAAGTCGCCGGTGAAGTCTGCCAGGGCGTCCGGGGCGTCGGGTGAGATGCCCAGAACCTGGTAGCCGGAGCCCTGCAGCGAGGAAAGATTGTCGCGGAAATCGCAGGCCTCGGTGGTGCAGCCCGGCGTCGCGGCCTTCGGGTAGAAGTACACGATGACGTTCTTGCCGCGGTAATCGGCAAGGGAAACCGGCTTGCCTTCGGCGTCCGGCAGGGTGAAGTCCGGCCCCTGGGTTCCGGGCTGGAGCTTGACGGTCGGATTGTGGCTCATGGTGATCCTTCGGGGGACGGGAATGCGCGGGCTGTGATGCACAACACCGAGGACCGTTGTCGTATTCCGCACGCAGCTCTTCCGAGCTCTGCCTTCACCTCGGATCGCGGGCGTGCCCTCGACGGTCTTTCGGACCGTCCGGGGCGTGTTTGGGGGCGTCGGCGGCAAAAAGTACGACGGCGGCCCGGCGTTTCGTTTCAAAGTGCCCCCATTCGGGCATGGAGCTCATGACTGATACCCCTAGGGGTAAACTGGGAGCCACCAAACTACCAAGGGAGAATCCGGATGTGCCGAGCGGTGGCGTGCAGGAACTGTGGCAAGACGACGTGGGCGGGCTGCGGCCAGCACGTGGACCAGGTCATGCGGGGCGTGCCGAGCGCCGACCGCTGCCGCGGCCACGAAGCTAAGGCCCCGGCCAAGGCGGGCTGGTTCTCCCGGCTCTTCGCGCGCCGCTAGGAGTCTTTCGCGCCCCGCTGCGCGTGCGTTCACGTCGGGCTCCATTGTCGGCTCGCCGCGTCCTCGTGCTCGCCTTGCGGGCTTTGGCTGAGGTAGCGGGCGGCAATGGACCCCCAGAGAGGGCGGAAGGAGTAAACGCAGACCAGGCGCAGGCGTGTGGATGCCGCGTAGGCCGCGAACCGCTCCGGGCTGACACCTAGCTTTTCCGCCGCGGCCAGCACCTGGCTGTGGGCTATTACGTAACGCCGCAGGGTCAGGCGGTTTTGGAGGCGGCGGAGTTCCAGATGGACGTCGAGGTTCGCGAGGTCGAGGGCAGGCTCTGCCTGGCAGCTTTCATCGAAGTCTAATAACCCAGGTGTGCTGTTTCCCTCGGTGCCCAGCACTTGTTTGTCATGCAGGTCCCCGTGGGCCCATCCCGGCGGATCGGGGCGGGAGGAGAGGAGCCTGCTGATGGCGGCTTCTGCTTGTGCCTCCAGGCCGGCCCGGGCCTTGGCGGCTTCGGGGACGTCGTCGCTGTGGTTCAGCCACTGGCGGGTCCAGTACCGGAGAGTTTCGGCTTCGACCTCCGGAGGGTGCGGGGGGAGGCTTTCCAGCGCGCTACGGTGCGCGGCCCTCTTCGAGGCTGCAAGCGCCGCGACCCAGGCTTGCGACCATTCGAGCCATTTGGCGGCGAAGTACGCATCGGTGACGGCATGGTCCTGCCCCAGCTCGTAGTAGGAACGGCCGGAAAGGCTGTTGAAGGCCACAACGCTGCGGTCTGTCCCAAGAATGCGGGGGGTGTCGAAGAAGCCGTCTGCCAGCGGGGCGATGGCGTTGCTGTGGCGCTCCGCAACCCGTGCGGCCCAGTCTTTCCGGAGCACCTTGAGGTACTGATCGCCGGCGCGGACAACGGCACGGTTGTGCGCGTGGACGACGACCTCGCCTTTGGACGCTTCCACGGCGAGCGAGGGGAGCTTCGGATCGTTCCGCGGAACCGGCAACGGGCTGCCGTCCGGCGCCGTCGGGCCTTCGATCCTGCTGCCCAAAGCGATCGTGGAGCTGATCCCGGTGTATTTGACGGCATTGGCGGCAAGCTGGACGAGGGCCTGGGTGAGACGCTGAGGGTCAGCTTCCATCAAATAATCGGCGGTTTCGTCTATTTGCCAACGGCGGTCCCCGAGGACACGGATTTTTTCCATCACCTGGTGGATGAACTCAGCGATCTGAATGGGTTCTTTTCGAATAAAGTCCGGGTGGCCGGCGTTGGCCAGCAGGAGCAGATCGTCCACTAGGCGCTGCATCCGGTCCACCTCTTCGAGCAGCACGTCCCGCGTGGTTGTGACATCTTCGGGTCGTCGACGGACACGAGCTCCAGGTGCCCACGGAGAATAGTGAGGGGGGTTCGCAGTTCGTGGCCGGCGTCGTCCAGGAACTGCTGCTGGTGCTGGGCGCCCTCGTCCAATCTTTCAAGCATCGTGTTGAAGGTCTTCGCGAGCAGCGTCACGTCATCCGCACCGTCGCGCACTTCCACCCGCCGGGTGAGGTCCTCCTGGCTGACCACCTCCGTGGCCTCGCGCAGACGCCGGAGGGGATCGAGCAGACGGCCGGCCACCAGGCCTCCGATCAGCGCGGCAGCGAACAGCGTCCCGGCGGCCACCAGCGAGTAGGTGCGGACCGAGGAGAGCATGTGCTCCTGCTGATCACCGGTGTCCCGGCCGACCAGTAGATACGTCCCGGTCGTTCCCGGACCTTTCACCGGGAGGACAACCGTCCTGAGGGGGCGCCCGGCCACGTTGAGGTCGCCGAAGGCTGCGGCGGCAGCGCCGCTCAGTGCAGCGGCGGCAGGCTAGGTGCCTGGATCGAGCAGGGTTCCTTCGGGGTTTCCGTCGACCTTCCAGTCCACGCGCCCGTCAACGATTCCGGCCATGACCTCGTTGGCGCGCGGTTCGATATCCTCGGCGGCTTCATGGAGCCGCTCGCTATAGGACGCCTGGTTCAGATTGCTCTCGGTCCGCACCAGCTTGACCACCGCATGGGCTTTGTCCAGAAGCGCCTGATCAACCCTCGCGTCGGACTCCTGGAACTCGACCGTGAAGGCGATCAGACCCGCCGTCACCAGTCCCGCGAGCATCATGACCAGCATCGCGGCCACCACCCGGAAGCGCACCGAATGGATCTTGGCGCCCCAGCCGGACCGGTCCGGATCTGCCGGCGCGGCTGTCGGCGCCGCGGGCGCATCGTGACCGCTGCCGGACGGACGGTCATGCGTGATGGCCACGGTTTCCCCTTCCCTCTGGCGGCGGGCCGACGCCGGCACTCGGCTTCGGTCGCGCGCCTCCTTGCCTAGCCGAGGCGGTATCCCGCGCCACGGGTCGTGACGATGCGCTCCGCCCCGATCTTCTGCCGCAACTGGCTCACGTAGACATCGACGACGTTGGAGGTGCCGTCAAAGTCGTAGCCCCACACATGGCTGAGGAGTTGTTGGCGGCTCAGGACCTGCCCCGGATGGTGCAGGAACGTTTCGACCAGCGCGAACTCGCGGGCTGAGAGGTCGATGACCTTGTCGCCGACGCGGACCGTGCGCGTGCGCAGATTCAGTTCCAGGGCGCCGTGGCGGATGATGTTGCCCCCGGGGGGATCGTTGTTGTCCGCCGGGCGTAGTCGAAGCCTGATGCGGGCCAGGAGCTCCTCGAAGCGGAACGGCTTGACCATGTAGTCGTCCGCGCCGCACTCCAGGCCGGCTACCGTGTCCGCGGCCGAGCCTCTGGCCGTGAGGATGATGACGGGGATACCCACCCGGCTTTGGCGCAGTACCGACAAGACAGTGAAGCCGTCCAGGCGCGGGAAACCGACGTCGAGCAGTAGAAGATCGAAATCGCCGCTGGATGCGTAATCCACGGCTTTGACACCATCCGCGACGACGGTCGGAGCGAAGCCGGCCGCCCGCAGACCCTTTTCGATGAACCGCGAGATGCGCTCTTCGTCTTCGGCAATGAGTATTCGGATCACGGTGATCCTAAGGAAACGCCCAGATCGGACCGGTTCTGTGGCGTCTCCTGCGGGTGCGCTGGGACAGAATCCGAGGCCCCAGCGGCCTCGAGTCGCCCGGGGTGCGGGCGGGTGCAGACCCCACGGCGGTGACGTGGGCTCGAACGGTGCGAGTGGTTGTTAGGTCGTGCTTGGAAGTTGAGTAATGAACATCTGTGTTGCTCCTACCCGAGGACGCCGATTTTTGCGGCGTTTGATCCCGCCCTCTGGTGGTGGGCGCGACCTGATTCTCCTATCGTGCTCCTGCATCGGTGCCCGCGCCACCCCTGCGGCAAGCTTTCGGCCGATTCTTCGCCCGGTTGGCGGCGGCGCTCGCTGCGGCCCTGGGCCTGCGGGTCTCCTTGCCTGCTCTTCGTCTGCGACGTGCCGCTACCTCCCGAACAGCGACTCCGTGACCTTCCGCGTCAGCTCGTGGATGACGCCCAGCCGCGCCTCGCTTCCGGCGTCCTCGCCCCAGGTGTAGATGGTCAGCGCGTAGGAGCGGCCGCCGGAGCTTAGGATCGCCGCGTCATGGACGTAACCCTCCAGCTCGCCGTACTTGTGGTGAACGGTGACGTCCGGGCCGACCGCGGCCGGGATGAGCCGCTCGTTGTTTGTCTGCTGCATGTGGCCCAGCAGCTCGCCGGTGTGTTCGGCATTGAGCAGCTTCCCCGAAGAGAGCTGTTTCAGCAGCAGCGTCATCTCGGCCGGCGTGACGAGGTTCTGTTCCGGGTCGTAGCTGATGCCGATGGAGGCGGCGTACGCGATCAGCTGGGGGTAGCCGATGTCCTCCATCAGCAGCAGCCACGAGTCGTTGCTGCTGTTGTTGACCATGGTCTTGAGCTGGAACGAGACATCGAAATCGCCCATGGGCGCGTCCAGCGTCTTTTCACCGGTTTCCACCAGGTGATAGTAGGCGGCGGCCGTGATGATCTTGGCGGTGCTGGCGGCCACGTACGGCGACACGTCACCGTACGCCTGCGGCGCCCCGCCCTGAGTGTCCGCGAGCACGACCCCGATCCGGTAGCCGCCGTTTTCACTCAGGATCCGGGAGATCTCGGTGTCTAGGTCGACGGCAGCGGAGGGCTGCGGCCCTGCGGCCTCCTCGGACTGGTCCCGCGGCTGCCATTCCAGGGCCAGGAAGCCGGTGGCGGGCGCCGGCCCCGTGCGGACGACGGCGACGCTGGCAGCGGCGAACAGGACCAGGACGGTGGCGGCCCACACCAGGAGCAGACGTGCGCGGGTGCTTCCGCTTCCATGGCCTCTTGCCGGCCGCTGGGGTCCCGTTGTCTTCATGTGCCAGAACCTTCCATGGGGCGGCGGGCCTTCCTGCGCCCGGGAGCGTCCGCCGCGTACAGCGTGACGGAACGGATTTTCACGGGAACGGAGGCGGGTTTTGAGCAATCTATGCCTCCGGCGGGACGATGTCCAAGAACCACGCCGGGCCCCGCCGGATCCGGCCCCGGAAGCCCGGTGGCACCCGGTAGCCGCCCGTACAGGGCCCCGCGGCTGCCGGCCCCCGAACGTAGACTGGTCTTCCGCTCTCCTGCTTGAGAGGGGACCGGATGCTTGGATGTTCTCCCGAATGAAAGGCAGTGCCGTGACCGACCCCAACACTGACACGCAAAATTCCGGCGACCTTCGCGGCCCGGGTGATCCGGACGCACGCCATCCGCAGCGGCCTCACGCTGGCGCGGGTGAGGCGAAAAACATCCGCGAGGAACAGCAGACGCAGGCGGCCGGGTCGGTGCCGGCCGCCTACGTGGGCAGCGGCGATCCGGACGCCGAGCACAAGCCCGAGGAGGCCGCCCAGGATCCGGGTACCTGGGATGATCAGGTCTAGCCTCCGGCGCGTCGGCGTTGCCTAATTAAAGAACTAGCTATTTAGGAGGAGCCATGACCATCAATTCACCAGATGCGCCGCTCGACGACGACGAGCAGCAGCCGGCC
The DNA here is from genome assembly GCA_025464875.1 of Arthrobacter sp. GTDB lineage: Bacteria > Actinomycetota > Actinomycetes > Actinomycetales > Micrococcaceae > Arthrobacter. The sequence continues at coordinate 7,894 of JAODMV010000179.1, forward strand.
ACCGGCGGTGGGGCCCCCAACAAGGGTGACGGGGTGTTCATCGGGGCAGGCGGCGAGCCCAACACCTTTGAACCCGAAGAAGACCCTGAGGCGACCGAATAGGAGTAATGGGCGCTGCTGCCATACGGTTCGGGGTCGGAACACCCGGCGGTCCGCTGGCGGGTGCCGGACTCGATGAAGGCGCCTCGGCCCGCACCCTGTCGCAAGCCTTGGCTTCCCGCCGTACATAGCGATAGCGGAGGCCATAGGCGATAGCGGAGGCGCTAGAGCCGAGGTTGGCGGGCAGTTCGCCGCTCTCTTGGCGAGATATCGGGGTTTTCGCTCAAAGGACGACGGCGGGAGGAGGTGCCTCCCGCCGTCGTCCTTTGGCGTTGCTGCAGGTAGTTTTCTTGATGCTGGAGGCTGTTAGGCGCCGTGATTCAGGCTGACGGTGAAGGTGTTGGGTCCGCTGCAGGTGACCGCGATGCTGTTTGTGGAGGTGTTGTGTCGCACCGAAAGGTCGTTCACGAGTGCATCCAGCGTGTGGTGCACGGTTGACCGGTCCCAAATCTTCAGGGTTACAGAGTCGGCAGTTTCAAACGTCATTGTTCAGTGCTTCCATTCATGAATCCGGATGTACGGCTCCGCACCAATGCGGGGCCACGGTCTTACCAACATGAACGCTCGGAGGCTGAGGGCAGCTCGACGAGCTCACCGGTTTGGCCTCATTGCGTCCACCAGGAAGGGCATAACTCTTGCCTCTGATCCACCGCCTACGCATAGCGTCGGAGCGGACCTCGGGCTGCTTCGGCTGGAAACTTTCGCCCCTACCTTGCCTTCCCATATTGCACAGCGCGGCGTGTAGGTCTCAAGCCGATCGGGCCTTACTGGGAGTGAGTCTCATCACAGCTGGCATGGCGCTGCAGGACACCGGCTGATCGGCGGGACCACCTGGGACAACTGGTGTCGGCCAAGCGGAGATCGCGGAGGCCGTGAAGGCCACGTATGGGACCGGTTCGTCCGGTCCTGCCTGAGGGCACGACGCCGCGCTCCGGTTGGGCAGGCGCCATCCTCGCGACGGCGGAGCAGTCTGCCAACCATCCTCGGGCTGGTCACCGCCCATTAGCGATATGAGATAGCCGTCAGGGCGCAGAACGCAGTCCTTTCGGCCTCTCGGCCGCCACGGTTTATCCAGCGCGTTTAACGCCGGATTGCTGCTCGGCGGGTGGGGTGGCCCGGACCGTTACGGCGTCCAGGTGGCGCATCACCAGCGCCGCCGAAATGAGGGCTGCTGAAAAGGGCAGACAACCCACTGCGGCGAGTAGGTGCATCTGCGTCAGGATGACATAGAACGCGGTGGTCCCGTCGAACGAGACCGTGCCGAAGGTCTGCGCGAACAGGTTTGTGAAGAGCATGGAGAGAATGCCGACCACCCCTACGATGATGCCCGCGCGCAGCGTTCGCTTGTACATCGACGATGATTCTATGTGACCCATTTCGTCCCCCAATGAATGGCGGCCAGTGCTTCAGCTAAGCACGGGCGGGGGGATCCTACAAGAACGGCGGCGGCATCTACGTTGCCACACGATATGTCGCGGGAGAGGATCCCGTCCCACTCGTTGCGCCTCAGCTTGATCCGCTGGCAATGCATCCACCGGCCCCGCTGGCTACATGCGCGCTCTTACCGGCGAAGGCAAACGGCCACAAAATATCCCTTGATGACTCCTGGGATGGAAAGAACCGGCCGAAGAACAAACATCTTCCATAACCGAGCAATGCGGCGTCTACCAACGAACAGTCGTGCTGCCGCGGACCATAGCCGGTGAAAACACAGTCAGAGGGCGTGCTCCTAGCAGCCCTGCCGGACGACGGACACATCGGATGTCGAAAGGTGCACCAACGTCGAAGCCACATTGTTGTCCCGGGTCTTTTCGACCAGAAGCCTAGCGGGATCCACCGTCCCCTCGACGCAGAAGTCCCCGGGCAGCTGCAAGCCCTCGAGGTCGATGTACTGGCCCGCAAGGTACCAGTCGTAAACGTCAACCCAACCTTCCGAAAGTCCCTGCCGGACGTGAAGTGCAACATCCTCCTTACCCGCCCCGCAGCGGAACTGAGCGCCCTGGAACCTGGAAGGTTTGCCTCCGAGATTGACGTCATCACGCAGGCAGAACCCTTCCTTGTGGGTTCCCCGCCAACCGGACCCTGCGGCGGGCCTTAACCTCAGACGTTGGAAGTCCATGACATGAAAGTGATCGTGCCCGTCCGCCGCCGCGTACTTCATGACGGCCAGCGTGTTGACCGCCCTGTGACCGCCACCCGGCTGGAGGATGTTTTCCGTGACCTTCAGCTCCGGCGCCTGAACATTGGGCCTGCTTCCGGTCAGATCCAGCGGCCCGTCCCCTTGGTTGACCACATTCGAACTGAAACGCAGTACCTTATGGTTTCCCTCGAACGCGACATGGAACGCTTCCAGCGGCAGCATCACGAGGTCCGGCAGGAGATCATCGGAGGCGGCCGGACTAACGGAGGGCGTGGTCTGGGCGGAGCGAATGGCCGCCGGGGAGGAATTCTGCTGCGTCGGAGCAGGCGGCGGGGAGCCCTGCGGCTGAGCGGGGCAAAGTGTCATGACCAGTGTCCAGGCCAGAACGCAATGTGCCGCACGGGTTGAGGCTGCCATGGGGAACCCCTTAAATCCAGGATATGACCGGCTGGAGATCCGGAGCGCAAAGCCGGCGTGTCCGGGCCGCTTGCTTCCGTAGACGCTAGTCCCCTCCCGGGAGTGTGTAAAGAGGTAGTACCCCGGGCGGTGCCTCACCCTCGGAGTGATCCCAATGATGGGTTTTACCCCTATCCGATGACGGAACCTTCCGCACCGGCCACCACGATCTGCCTATGGGGCATGATCACCGTGTCCCTGAAAAGTGGAGAGAGTTGAAGGGTTCCGGCGACATTTCCGTGGCACGTCTCGTGTCGACCGAATCCGAATTCCTGCCGAAATAACCTTCAAGCCCTTCACTTGCTAGCTTTAGGCAACTAACATGTTGCTTGAGCATACCTTCCCAGATTGGGGTCTGCTAGGGTGTTGCTCCGGCACTACACCGGGTTCATGATCACCGTTCCTGAACCGGGACCGTAGGTATTCGGGCGGGCACGGGAGTGTCGCCCAGCTGTTCACCGTTCCCTCCACACGACAGAGTTCGTGCAACCCTCAGGCGGGGCGGAGGTTCCCACAGTGCGTGGGGCCATCAACCGCAGATAGATTACCGGACAGGAATTCACTGTCCCGGCGTCGGCGATAGCAAACGCTAGCGGTCATCGCGTTCGCGCCAAGGGCAGGTACCTACCGTCTCGGGTGCCTTCAGTGATTCCACCTCCCTGTCTGCCTGCGATATTCATCAGGAAAGATCACAAGCGAGGCAAATCTCTCATGAAGAAATCAATTCGGTTGCTTGGTACCACTCTGCTGGTCACTGGTATGGGTATCGGCGGTACAGCACTCACCGCGGGTGCGGCCTCAGCGGACACCGGAACACAGTCCCCCAGCTTCCAGGTAACCGGCAACTCCTGGGACGACGGCAACAACTGTTGGAACTCGGAGAGCTGGAGTACAACCGGGGATCGCCATAACGACCATGGCGACAACTGCAGGGACAACGGCGACCACAAGCACGACCGTGGCGACCGTGGCGACCACAAGCACGACCGTGGCGACCGTGGCGACCACAAGCACGACCGTGGCGACGGTGGCGACCACAAGCACGACGGTGGCGACCACAAGCACGACGGTGGCAAGTGGAATTAGCTCCGCCGGCTAGCCCCGTTCCAGCTGAATGAATAGTGTTCGCGGAACAGCCTGGAGGGCATCGCTTCGCGGCGATGCCCTCCAGCATCGCTTCCCCAGCGATCCTGGGGGCGCGGGTGGGCCGCCCGCGGCGGTTCCACACATCGCGCCATTTTTGTGCCGGGAAACCGTCAGTCCATTTCGCATCGGGCGATCTGACGGCTCGATCCGCGCGAGCTTAACCCGGGATCCGTCATCTCGACGGTGTCGATTCTCTGCTCGGCCTCGTCCGGAAGCCGATGGCTATTAGCAAGGACCGGAACGCCCTGAACGTTTTGAACGGACAAAACCGTCGACCGGCGCTCTCGGTGCGGCGTCGCCTACATGTTAGGAGGACCCCATGTTCCCTCGCACGGTGCGTCTGCATCCCGTGTACCACAGGCTGCTCGCCCGCGGCCTTGCCGCCGTAGCCCTG
>JAODMV010000194.1 GCA_025464875.1 Arthrobacter sp.
AATCTGGGCCTGGCCGCCACCCGAGTGCCCACTCCCGGCACGCACCGCACGTTTGTCGCCGGCATCGTGGACCTGATCTGTGAGCGGACCGCCGCGAACAACATCGCGGACCGGCCGCACCTGACTAAGCTCGGGCCCTGGTACGACGTCTGCCGCCCGGGCTGCTGCGCGAACTTCCGGGGCGAGAAGCCCACGATCGCCGGGGCCGACACCATCATCGGCATCGGCCACGATCCTGCCCCGGCCCCGGCCCCGGCAGCATCCGCGGCACCGTCCGCGGCGCGGACCGATTCCTCCGCCGCGGCAGCCGGGCAGGTGGCGCCATGACCGTCCGGCTCGGCACGCGGGCCAGCAAGCTGGCGCTCACCCAGAGCCAGCAGACCGCGGACCAGCTCGCCGCCGTCGGCGGATTCCCGGTGGAACTGGTCCACATCCGCACCGAAGGCGATGTTCTCAAGGGTTCGCTGTCCCAGATGGGCGGCACCGGCGTTTTCGTGGCCGCGTTGCGTGATGCCCTGCTGCAGGACAAGTGCGACATCGCGGTCCATTCCCTCAAGGACCTGCCCACCGGGCCGGCGGCCGGGCTCACGCTCGCGGCCACACCCAAGCGGGTCGACGTGCGCGACGTCCTCTGCGCCCGGGACGGGCTGAAACTGGCGGATCTTCCCCGCGGGGCCACGGTCGGCACCGGCTCGCCGCGCCGCGCGGCGCAGCTGCGCGCCGCACGGCCGGACCTGGACATCCGGGACATCCGCGGCAACGTGGACACGCGCCTGGGCCGCGTCCCCGGTCTGCCGGGCAACACCAGCGACGCCGTGGTGGAGGGCAAGTCCTGCGACCTCGACGCCGTGGTGCTCGCCGCCGCCGGCCTGCAGCGGATCGGAAGGCTGGACGTCATCAGCGAGTATCTCGAGACCGACATCATGCTGCCCGCCGCCGGGCAGGGATCCCTCGCCATCGAATGCCGGACCGCCGACGCGCCCCGCAAGGCCGGATCCACCGAAGGCTCGCAGGGCGTGCTGGCGCAGGCTCTCGCGGCGCTCGAGGATCCCGACACCCGGCTCGCCGTCACCGCCGAACGGGCCCTCCTGGCCCGGCTCGAAGCAGGCTGCGCAGCGCCCGTGGGCGCCTACGCCTACCGCAAGGGAAGCATGCTCTACCTCGAGGCGGTGGTCTGCGCCGTGGACGGCACGACGACGCTCCGTGACAAGAGGGCGAGCGACGGACTCACCGAGGTCGGGGCGACACTGCTGGGCATCGAGCTCGCGGAGATCCTGCTCGCACGTGGCGCCGCCGACATCGCGGACCTGGCCGCTTCCTGAACCGCGGATCTCTTCAGTTCATGGGACGGCACAGCGGCGGCAGCCAGCCGGATGGGCAAAAAGTGGTGAGGATGCTGGACGGCGCGCGGGTCCTGGTTGCCCGGGCACCGGAACGCTCGGGGGAGCTAGTGTCCGCCCTCCGCGGCATCGGTGCCGAGCCGCTGCTGCTGCCGCTCATTGACTTTGAGTTGGCCCGCGACCAGCATTCCCTGGACGTCGCCCTCGATGCCCTGGGCGCCGGCGCCTATTCCTGGCTGGTGATCAGCAGCGTCACGACCGTCCAGGCGCTGGAGGCCAAGGCCGCGGAGCGCGGCGTGGCCCTCAGCGAGTGGCTGCCCGGCAGCCTCCAGGTGGCCACGATCGGCCCGGCAACGCGCCGGGTGCTCGAGTCCCGGGGCATCGGCGTCGACCTGGCACCCACGGGGCGCCAATCCGGCGCCGGCCTGCTTGACGTCTGGCCCGAGCACCAGGGCCGCGTTCTTCTGCCACAGGCCGACATCGCCGACCCCCGGCTCCTCGAAGGACTGGAGGCCCGGGGCGCCTCCGTCCAGGCCGTCACCGCCTACCACACCGTGGACTACCCTGCGGATCCGGAACGCCGCCTGCCCGCCAGCCAGCCGCCGCTGCAGCAACAGGACCCGGGGGACGGGCCGGCGCCGGCGGTGCTCTCCGCGGCCGAGGCAAAGGCCGAGATACTCGCCGGCGCGCTGCACGCCGTCGTCGCCGCCTCGCCGAGCGCGGCACGCCGAATCCACGCCGACCTCGCGCCCCTGGGCAGCTGCCGTTTCGTGGCCATCGGGCGCTCGACCGCGGCGCAGGCAGAGTCGCTGGGCCTTACCGTCGCCGCCGTCGCAGAGCAGCCGACCACGTCGGGCCTCGTGGGCGCGGTCCTCCAGTCCCTGGCCCCCGGTTATTCCCCGTTCCCCCATCCGCCCGCCCCAGACCACTCATCGAAGGACAGACCATGAGCTTCCCGATCCACCGGCCCCGACGGCTCCGCACCACCCCGGCCATGCGCCGGCTGACGGCCGAACACCGCCTCAGCGCCGCGGAGCTCATCCTGCCCGCTTTCATCCGCGAAGGCCTGTCCGAGCCGAACCCCATCTCCTCGATGCCCGGCGTGCTGCAGCACACCACGGACTCCCTCAAGCGCGCCGCCGCCGAGGCCGTGGAGCTCGGCGTCGGGGGCATCATGCTGTTCGGGGTCCCCGCCGTGCGCGATGCGCGCGGGACCGCCTCCTTGGACCCGGACGGCGTGCTGAACAAGGCCATCCGGGACGTCCGGGCCGAGGTCGGCGACGAGCTCGTGGTCATGAGCGATGTCTGCCTCGACGAATTCACCGACCACGGCCACTGCGGCGTCCTCGACGCCAACGGTTACGTGGACAACGACGCGACCCTGGAGATTTACGCCCAGATGGCCGTCGCCCAGGCGGAGGCGGGCGCGCATGTGCTGGGCCCCTCCGGGATGATGGACGGCCAGGTCGCCGTGATCCGGCAGGCGCTCGAAGATGCCGGGCACGCGAACACCGCCGTCGTGGCCTACGCCGCGAAATACGCCTCGGCGTTCTACGGCCCCTTCCGGGAGGCCGTGGACTCGCAGCTCACGGGCGACCGCCGCACCTACCAGATGGACGCAGCCAACCGCCGGGAGGCGCTCCTCGAGGTGGAGCTGGACCTGGCCGATGGCGCCGACATGGTCATGGTGAAGCCCGCCATGAGCTACCTCGACATCCTCGCGGATGTCGCCGCCATGAGCCCGGTGCCGGTGGCGGCCTACCAGATCTCCGGGGAGTACTCGATGATCGAGGCCGCGGCCGCCAACGGCTGGATCGACCGCCGGGCCGCCGTCACCGAATCCGTCCTGGGCATCAAGCGCGCCGGGGCCAACATGGTCCTCACCTACTGGGCGAGCGAAGTTGCCGGCTGGCTCAAGGAGTCCAAATGACCGCCACCACACCCACTGACGCCCCGGCGCAGCCGGAACCGCTGGCAGCCGCCAACCCCACCGCCCCGGTAGGCCCGAACCGCATTCTCCTGGGCCTGAACACCTTCGGCGACGTCGGCGTCTTCCCCGACGGGCAGCCGATCCCGCATGCCCAGGTGTTGCGCCAACTGCTCGAACAGGCCGAACTTGCGGACGAGGTCGGGCTCCATGCCTTCGCCGTGGGAGAGCACCACCGGCGCGACTTCGCGGTGTCCGCGCCCGAGGTGTTCCTCGCCGCCGCCGCGGCCCGGACCAAAAACATCCGGCTCGGCTCGGCCGTGACGGTGCTCAGCTCCGATGATCCGGTCCGCGTCTTCCAGCGCTTCGCCACCGTGGACGCGATCTCCAACGGCCGGGCCGAGGTGATGCTGGGCCGCGGCTCCTTCATCGAGTCCTTCCCGCTGTTCGGCCTGGACCTGGCCGACTACGAGGTCCTGTTCGAGGAAAAACTCGAACTCTTTGACAAGGCCCGGGCGCAGAAGCCCATCCACTGGGAAGGCCGCACCCGTCCGCCCATCAACGGCCTGAGCGTCTATCCGCCGCTGGAACACCACCTGTTGCCGACCTGGATCGGCGTCGGCGGCACCCCGGAGTCGGTGCTGCGCTGCGCAGAGTACGGCTACCCGATCATCTTCGCCATCATCGGCGGTGAACCGCGGTCCTTTGCCCCGCTGGCCGGCCTCTACCGCGAGGCCATGGCCAAGTACGGGCACCCGATGCAGCAGATGGCCACGCATTCACCCGGCCATGTTGCCGCCACCGACGAGGAAGCCTGGGAGGAGTTCTTCCCGCACTGGCTCGCGCAGCGCAACCGGCTCGGTTCCGAGCGGGGCTGGGGCCCGGGCAGCCGGCGCGAGTTCGAGGCCATGTGCACGCCCGAGGGAGCCCTGTATGTCGGTTCGCCGGAGACCGTGGCCGCAAAGATCGCCCTGCTCAAGAAGAACCTGGGCGTGGACCGTTTCGACCTCAAATACGGCAACGGCACCCTGCCGCACCCGGCCATGATGCGGTCGATCGAGCTGTTCGGCACCGAGGTGGCGCCCCGCGTCGCCGCGCTGCTGGCCGAGGCGCCCGCGGCCAACTGAAAGAATAGGAACATGACTTCCAGCAACCCTCGCAACGAGGAACTCTTTGAACGCGCCCGCCAGCTGATGCCCGGCGGCGTCAACTCGCCCGTCCGCGCCTTCGGCTCCGTGGGCGGGACACCGCGCTTCATGGTGTCCGCCAAGGGGGCATACCTGACCGACGCCGACGGCGCCGAGTACGTGGACCTGGTCTGCTCCTGGGGCCCGGCCCTGCTCGGCCATGCCCACCCGGCGGTCCTGGATGCCGTACACGCCGCCGTCGACCGCGGCCTGTCCTTCGGGGCTTCGACGCCGGACGAGGCGAACCTGGCCGCCATCGTGAAGGAACGCGTGCCCGCCGCCGAACGCGTCCGGATGGTATCGACCGGCACCGAGGCGACCATGACGGCCATCCGGCTGGCGCGCGGCTTTACCGGCCGCAACCTCGTCATCAAGTTCGCCGGCTGCTACCACGGGCACCTGGACGGACTCCTGGCCGCTGCAGGCTCCGGCCTCGCGACCCTTGCGCTGCCCGGCTCCGCCGGGGTCACGGCTGCCACGGCCGCCGAGACCCTGGTGCTGCCGTACAACGACCTCGACGCCGTGGAGGCCGCCTTCGCCAAGCACGGAGCCAACATCGCCGCGGTCATCACCGAAGCCGCGCCCGCGAACATGGGCGTGGTCAGCCCCCGTGAGGGCTTCAACGCCGGGCTCTCCCGCATCACGCGCGAACACGGAGCCCTGCTGATCCTCGACGAGGTCCTCACCGGCTTCCGGACCGGCTACTCGGGTTACTGGGGCCTCACCGGCGGGGCGGCCGACGCCCCCGAGCCCTGGGCCCCGGACCTGCTGACCTTCGGCAAGGTCATCGGCGGCGGCATGCCGACGGCGGCCCTGGGCGGCCGCGCCGAGGTCATGGACTTCCTCGCCCCGATCGGTCCGGTCTACCAGGCAGGCACCCTCTCGGGGAATCCGGTGGCCATGGCCGCCGGCGTCGCGACGCTGACGCACGCCACGCCCGAGGTCTACTCGATCGTGGACGCCCGCTCGCTGGAACTGTCCGCGGCCCTGTCCGCGGCGCTGGACGCGGCCGGCGTGGACCATTCGATCCAGCGCGCCGGCAACCTGTTCTCGGTGGCCTTCGGCACGTCCGCCCGCGGCGTCCACAACTACGACGACGCCCAGGGCCAGGAGGTTTTCCGCTACGCGCCGTTCTTCCATTCGATGCTGGACTCCGGCATCTACCTCCCGCCGTCGGTGTTCGAGGCCTGGTTCCTGTCCGCCGCGCACGACGACGCTGCGATGAACCGGATCTTCGACGCCCTGCCGGCCGCAGCCAGGGCCGCCGCCGCCGCGGTGCCAGCGGCGTAGCAGAGGCGCACCGCGCCGCCGTCGTGATCTTCTAGATCGGTGTTAAGAGACGCCGTTAAACGACTTTGGCACCCGCCGCTGCGGGTGCCAAAGTTCTTTATGCCTGAAGCCGCGTGGTGCGGCCCGGGGCCGACGCTTAGAACGCCGGGGTCACGTCTCCGTTGGGCCATTCCTTTTCGATGAAGGCCTTGACCTCAGGGGAGTGCAGGAGCTCTTCGAGCTTCTGGATCCGGACGTCGTCCTTGGAGTCCTCGCGCCATGCGACAAAGTTGGCGTAGGGGTTGTTTTCCACGGACTCCACCACCAGGGCGTCGCGCGTGCTCAGCCCGGCCTTGAGGATGAAGTTGCCGTTGATCAGGGCCAGATCCACCGAGGGATCCTTGAGGTCGTTGATCAGCAGCTCAGGCTGGTTCTCGGAGAACTTCAGCTTCTTGGGGTTCTGCTCGTCGCTGATCGTCAGGACCGAGGTGTCATCCTGGATGTTCTGGAGAAGACCTGCGGACTGGAGGACCTTGAGGGCGCGGACCTGGTTGGACGGATCATTCGTGATGGCAACCTTGGCGCCGTCCTGGATGTCCTTGATGTCCTTGACCTTCTCGGAGAACGCGGCGTACGGCTCGATGTGCACGCCCGCGCCGTGGCCGAACTTGTAGCCCTTGGTCTTGACCTGGTCCTCGAACCACGGCAGGTGCTGGTAGTAGTTGGCGTCCAGGGAGCCATCGTTCAGCGCGATGTTCGGCGTCTGGTAGTCCTCGATTTCCTTGATGTCCAGCTTCAGGCCGGCCTTGGGAGCGAGTTCCTGGTTGACGAATTCCAGGATCCGGGCATGCGGCACGGGGCTGGCGCCGACGGTGAGGGTGGCGGGGTTGTTGGGGTCCAGGGTCTGGGTGTCGGCGCTGGGGGTGGATGAACCACCGCAAGCCGTCAGCGCCAGGGCGGTGACGATGCCGGTGGCTAGAAGGGTGAGTGACTTACGCATCGGATGCGTTCCTTTCGAAATAGCTGGAACCACGACGGCTGTTGCCGTTTGCCGTGGTCCGCGCAGATGCAGAGGGCGGCTACCCGCTGCAGGATGGTGGTCTACGAGTGCGCCGGCGGCCGGCGTCAGCGGTGGTCGAGGCTGCGGGAGATGCGTTCGCCGACGAGCTGGATGACCTGGACCAGGACGACGATCAGCACGATGGTGACGATCATGACCGTGAGGTCGAAACGCTGGAAGCCGTAGTTGTAGGCGAGTTTGCCGAGGCCGCCTCCGCCCACGAGACCGGCCATGGCGGAGTAGCCCACAAGGGTGACGACCGTGGTGGTGGCCGCCGCGACGAGTGCGGGCAGGGATTCGCGCAGCATCACCTTGTTGATGACCTGCATGTCGGTCGAACCCATCACCTGCGCGGCATCGATCTTTCCCTGGTGCACATCGCGCAGGCTGGACTCCACGAGCCGGGCGAAGAACGGAATGGTGCCGATGGAGAGCGACACCGAGGCCGCGATGGGGCCGAGGCTGGTGCCGGTGAGCACCCGCGCCAGCGGGATGAGCGCCACCATCAAGATGGCGAAGGGGATGGACCTGGTGATGTTGACGATCACGTCGCTCAGGATCCGATTAAGGACCGGCATCGGGCGCAGTCCGCCGGGGGCGGTGACATGCAGGAAGACGCCGAGCGGCAGGCCAATCAGCACCGTGAAGAAGGCGGAGATCCCGACCATCTGCAGGGTCTCTACGATGGCTTCGGGGAGGGCCTTGGCCAGGACCGGGTTGCTGAAAATGTCGTTCATCACTTTCCTCCCTCTTCCCCGCGGGGGAGAGTAGCGCCCGGGAGCGCAGGGTCCAGAACGGCGGGGCCACCGAATGCGGCGTCGGTGAAAGCGGCGTCCGCGAATTCAGGCTCCGCCAGGGCGGCGCCGGGGGCCACGCGTTTCGCGCCGATCCCGCGCTCATGCAGATAGCCCAGGACGGCGTCGGCGTCGGCGTTGTCCGCCAGCTGCACGCGCAGATGCCCGAACTGCTGGCCGGCCAGCGTCTCGACGCTGCCGGCCAGGACGTTGATGTCGATGTCGAAGTGCCGTGCGAGCGCGGTCAGCACGGGGGTCTTGGCGCTCTCGCCGGCCAAGAGGATCTCCAGCACCGGGCCGCGGGCACCCGGCAGGGGTGCCGACGGCGGCAGCGGCAGCAGCGCCCGGGCGAGCCGGCTGTCCAGATCCCGGGCCACCTCCGCCAGCGCGCCGTGTTCGATGATGCGCCCCTTGGAAAGGAGGGACACCGAGTCGCAGACGCGCTTCACGACGTTCATCTCGTGCGTGATGATCAGAACTGTCAGCTGGAGACGCTTGGTGAGGTCCTGAATCAGATC
>JAODMV010000198.1 GCA_025464875.1 Arthrobacter sp.
GTGGCTGATTTTGGCAGGGCTATTCACGGTCCTCACGCTGGTGGCCACGGCTTGTGGGCCGGCGCCCCCGGACACAACGCAGGCTGCCGGCCGACCGGGGCACGTCTTCGTGATCAACCTTGAGAACAAAGGCTACGACAAGGTCTGGGGCCGGGCTCGGAAGCCCCGTACTTGTCCCAGACCCTGCGAGCCCAAGGCGTGCTGCTCTCCCAGTATTACGGGATCGCCCACCACTCCAACCCCAACTACCTCGCCCAGATTTCGGGGCAGGCGTCGAACGCCATGACCCGGGACGACTGCCCGAAGTATGTCCCCTTCAACCAGACCGGAACTGCGTCCCCCGGCCAGTTGCAGGGCACAGGGTGCGTCTATCCGGCGTCGGTTCCCACCGTCGCGGGCCAACTCAGCGCAGCCGGAAAAACCTGGAAGGGCTACATGGAGGACATGAAGACACCCTGCCTGCATCCTGAGCTCGGGGCCAAGGACGACCACAAGAGCGCAAAGAAGGGCCAGCAATACGCCACCCGCCACAATCCCTTTGTGTACTTTGAGGCGATCACCTCCTCCCCGGATTGCCGGAACAACCTGATCGACTTCAACAACCTGGCCGGTGACCTGAAGTCCGCCGCGACAACGCCCAACCTGGCCTACATCACGCCGAATTTGTGTCACGACGGGCACGACAGCCCCTGCGTCGACGGAAGCCCGGGTGGGCTTCAGAGTGCCGACGGCTGGCTCCGCCAACAGGTCCCGGCCATTCTGGACTCCCCGGCCTTCAGGCAGGACGGGGTGCTGGTCATCACCTTCGACGAGGCGGAAGGCAAAGCTGCCGGACCCTCTGGAGTGCCCGGCGGAACGGCCGGGGGGCGGGTCGGAGCCCTGGTGATTTCACCATTCGCCAAGGGAGGTTCGACGTCGGACACCAGCTATAACCACTACAGTCTCCTGGCCGCTATCGAGGACATCTTTTCCCTGCCCCGCCTTGGCTATGCAGGGGCGCCGGGACTGAACAGTTTCGGCGCGGACGTCTTCAACGCCCGGTCCTAGTCGGCGTTTGGCGCGTCCTGGCCGTATTCCGCGGTAACGAGGATCGGCAGGTGATCGGAAGCGCCACGTGGAAGCGTCTCGACGCTTTCGATTTTCAGGCCTAGGGACGTCGCGAAATCAAAGTGGCCCCTGAAGACCTTGTAGCGCGTGTAGGTCTGCTGGTCGCTGAGCGAGAGCTCGTAGCCGGCGTCCTTCATCTCCTTCAGGAGGTACTTCGTGAAGAACGGATAGTTGAAGTCGCCGACCATCAGCGTCATGAGTCCGGGGCCCATGCTGAGCAGCTGCTTGTGGGCGGCATGGATCTGGTTCCTCCGCAACGAGTTCGAGGCCGTCAGCGGTGCCGCGTGGAAGGAGGCGATCACGAGCTCGTGGTCCGTCTCGTTATCGACGACGCGGGTGCCGATGAGCCGCTCGTGCGCGGGAGCCAGGATGCGGTCGTGGACGGACTTCTTCAAGGAAAAGGTCCGCGTATCGATCTCGGTGAAGCGGTCCTTGCGGTAGTAGATCGCCAGTCCCAGCCGGTTCCCCTTCGTGGCATCTGCGAGGTGCAGGTCGGCGATGGTGTCCGGCAGGTCCGCGGTATCGCACTCTTGGAGGCATAAAGCATCAACCTCGAAATCGCGGGTCAGATCGACCAGCTCACCACTGGCCTTGTGCTTGCGGAGGTTATAGCTAATAACTCGGATCAGGGGAGCACCTCTTCGGAAGATAGTTGTGCAATCTGTGTCCGAGTCTACCCACAGTCCGGCGGATGGCGGGGCAAGGCCGGAGGCGTGCGTTCGGCGTGAATCATTGCGGAATCATCGCGGGGCGCAGGGCGTTGAGCCAGCAGCGGCCGCACCGGCTGCCGGCACGTTCCGGTGACTTAACAAGGAGACGCATCATGGCAAAAGCAATGTGGAACGGGGCGGTCATCGCCGAAAGCGACAGCACCGTCATGGTAGAGGGAAACCACTACTTTCCGCGCTCCTCGGTGAATAACGAGTTCCTGGAGGACAGCGGCCACAGCAGCGTCTGCTATTGGAAAGGCGAGGCCTCCTACTACAGCGTGGTGGTGGCAGGGCAGAAGAACCAGGATGCAGCCTGGTTCTACGCCGAACCCATGAGCGCCGCGGCGAACATCAAGGACCACGTGGCCTTCTGGCGGGGCGTCCGCGTGGAGGCGTGAGCCGAAAGCCGGCCCGCCCCAGGCCCTGCGCTCCTGCACCGCCGGACGGTGTCCGCCCAGGCGATAGGGTGGTAGCGGATTTCCGATTGAAGCTGCGAAAGGGTCGACGTTGACGGCTGAACTACCGGTGCTTGCCGAGGGCGATTTCTACTACGAAGTGCTGGGGGAGGGGCGTTTCCGCTCCACCATCCATGCCCAGGGTGCCTGGAACGCGCACGAGCAGCACATGGCTCCGGCGTCCGGCATTCTGGCCGACTGCCTGGCCAGGCACGAGCCCCGGGACAACATGCGCATGGCCCGCCTCAGCTACGAAATTCTCGGCCTGATCCCCGGCGGCGAGGTTGAAATCGTCACCACCACCCTCCGCCCGGGCCGGACCATCGAGCTGGTGCAGGCGGAGCTGGTGGCAGGCGGGCGCGTCGCGATCCGTGCGACGGCCTGGCGGATGATCACGTCCGACACGACCGCCATCGCCGCCTTCGAAGACCCGAGGATCCCGGCACCGGACACCTGCGCGCCGTACGACGCCGCCAGCGTCTGGCCGGGCGGGTTCATCGCCTCGCTCCAGATGCGGATCGCGGATGGTCACCGGGCCGGTTCCGGGACGGTGTGGCTGCACACCGGCCTTCCCCTGACGGACCGAAAGGACAGTAGCGACGTGGCCCGCCTGATCGGCCTGGTCGATACCGCCAACGGCATCGCCGCCCGGGTTCCGCCGGGCAAGGGCAGCTACGCCTTTCCCAATCTGGACCTTCAGATCCACATGTACCGGCAGCCGGAGGGGGAGTGGCTGGGACTGGACAACGAGGTCTCCTTCGGCACCGACGGGATCGGGCTGACCTCCACCGTGCTGCATGACCTCACGGGTCCGTTCGGTCGTGCCGAACAAATTTTGACCCTGCGCAGATCCTGACGCTGCCGTGAGCTAACGGAACACGAGCCAGCCGACCATCGTGGCCAGGCCGGTCCCGATAATGTCCAGCACGGAGAACACGACGGCGCACCCTAGAGACGGCGTACCCTAGATGGGGCTTGTCCGCCAGAAGGGGGCCCAGATTCCGCCGATAAAACTTGCTCGTTGATGTGAGCCAGACGGTATCGAGAACAGCGAACGCGGCGGCCGCCACCAGGAACTGCAAGATGACCATAAGGGAGCTTAACAACATGCCGCAGGCCGCTGCCGGAGCACGGACGCTGACGATTGTCCGGCAGGAGAAGTCGCTCGGCGCTGCCGCGGACCTGGACTTGGCGCTGGAACTGCTCCAGAAGGTCAAAGCCGGTGAGGAGGGTCCCATGGTGAGGTTTTACCGGCCGGCCCCGACCGTGGCCTTCGGGCAGCGGGACGCGCGCCTGCCGGGCTTCGAAGCGGCGGCGCAGGCGTGCCGCGAACTGGGCTTTGAACCGCTCGTGCGGAAGGCCGGCGGACGCGCCGCGGCCTATCACGAGGGAACGCTGGTGATCGACCATCTGGAGCCGCATGCGGACGCCATCGCCGGGGCCAAGGGCCGGTTTTCCTTCTTTGGCGAGCTGCTGGCCCGGGCGCTGCGGAGCGCCGGCGTTGAGGCCGCCGTCGGGGAAATCCCGGGTGAATACTGTCCCGGGGAATTCAGCGTTCACGGCCAGGATCCGGAGCTCCCGGGACGCCGGGTCAAGCTGGTCGGCACCGCCCAGCGCGTCGTGTCCGGCGGCTGGCTGTTCAGCTCGGTCATTGTGGTGGAGAACTCCGCCCCGATCCGCAGGGTGCTGGAGGCCAGCTACGCGGCCCTCGGCCTGGACTGGGACCCGGCAACGGCCGGAGCCGTCAATGACCTCGTCCCGCAGCTGGACGTGGACGCGATCGAAGCGGCCGTGCTTGACAGCTATGCCGGCTACGCGCCGCTTAGCTACTCGGACTTCGCAAGCCTGCGGCCCTACCACCGGCAACACTGAGACACGAGAACGCCGGGCACCCAGGGGTGCCCGGCGCTCTCGGTTGAGCTCGGCAAGCCATGTGGGGGCTTAGTGCCCCCGGGCGATCCATTCCTGCAGCTGCGGGGCTTCGGCGCCGATCGTCGTCGAATCTCCATGCCCGGTCCGCACTACCGTGTCCGCGGGGAGGGTCAGGAGCCGGTTCCGGATGGAGTCGATGATGGTGGGGAAGTCGCTGAAGGACCGGCCGGTGGCTCCCGGGCCGCCCTGGAACAGGGTGTCGCCGCTGAAGACGGTGCCTTCGCTCTCCAGATAGAAGCACGTGGAGCCGGGCGAGTGGCCCGGGGTGTGCAGGGCCACGAGCCGGGCTCCGGCGACGTCGAAGGTGTCGCCGTCCTCGATCGCATGCTCCGGCTCGGACCCGGGGAACACGCGCTCCCAGAGC
>JAODMV010000225.1 GCA_025464875.1 Arthrobacter sp.
CGCGCTGCTGACCCAGACGAAGAGCAGGGAGACGATGCCCCAGCTGACCATGATCCGGGCAAGCCAGCGGCGGGCGCCGAACCTGTGCAGGGCCAGGTTGCTGGGCACCTCCAGCAGGATGTAGCCAATGAAGAAGACGCCGGACGCGAAGCCGAATTGGGCCGCCGACAGGCCCAGGTCCGCGTTCATGCCGTTGGGACCGGCAAAGGAGATGGCCGTCCGGTCCAGGTAGTTGATGAAGAACATCAGTGCGACGAAGGGCACCAGCCGGATCGCCACTTTCTTGATTGCAGATTTTTCGACCACCGATGGTGTGGCGTCCACGTTGACTCCTCGTTGTTGATGGCCCGGCCGCGTCCTGCGCTGGAAGCGGTGGGTTTTCTCGGTGCCACCCGTGGGAGCCGACCGTCCGTGGCTTTTGGGTGTGATCTCCACCATAGAACCAAGTCGCTAATTGGTCAACCGGTTGACAGGCTTGCTAGGCAAGCCGGTCAGCGGTTGACCTCCTGGCCGTCGCACGGGCAGCCCGTTGCTACGCTGGTGGGATGTCCATAACTTCCGCCGACGAGTCGGCCAAGATCAGTGCGGCACTGGGTTCCATGGAGCAAGGCTCCGTGGTGTCCGAGGTTGCAGAGCGGCTTCTGGGCTACTTCACCAGCGGAGACATCGCCGTGGGAACGAGGTTGCCCGCCGAGCGGACGCTCGCCGCCTCGCTCGGCGTGGGGCGGTCCGCCGTCAGGGAGGCCCTCGCGGCGCTGGAAATCCTCGGCATCGTCGTCGTCAAACCAGGATCCGGAACCTACCTGCGGGACGCTGTCTCTGAACTGCTGCCCCGCACCCTCAGCTGGGGACTGATGCTCGGCGCGCCGCGAACTCGCGAGCTGATCGAACTCCGCAGCGGACTGGAAGTCCAGGCCGTGCAATTGGCGGCCGCCCGAGTCACCGATGCTTCCCTGGAACGCATGCGCGTCGACCTCGCGGCCATGGAGGAGAACCTTCAGAATTTGAAGGCCTTTGTTGAGGCCGACGCTGCCTTCCACCGCGAAATTGCGGTGAGCTCGGGAAACCAGGTTCTGCAGGAACTGCTCCAAAGCATCAGGTCGCTGCTGCGCATCTGGGTCGATCGGGCGCTGACGGACGAAGGTCATGCAGCTGCGGCGCTGGCCGAACACCGCAGGATATTCGAGGCCCTGGAAAAACGGGACTCAACTGCGGTGGCGGAAGCCATGCAGTCGCACATGACCACGGCGGGCCGCCGCCTGCTGGAAGGCTACGACGCCCAGAATCCCGACGACGAGGCCTAAAAACTACGACAATAGGCCGGAAGCATCAGCCTCCGGCCTATTGGTTTTCAAGACATTCGCTGGCCCGTAGCACTCGACCCCGGCGACCGCCCGCGCTTTCCAAATGGGCGCGGGCAGCTCAGCGCTTCTTGATGCGTGCCACCGGGTCGTTGTGAGTCTCCGCAACGTTCTTCGACTTCTTCTCGGCCCGTTTTTCCTTGATGGTTTTCACTGGCTTCTTGCTCTGGCTCTGGTGCGGCGTTTTGTCAGGCATGATGCGCTCCCTAACGGCAGGGGCCCGGGAATGGCCCAGTGCCTATTAAGTTACGCCTCGGGAACCGCGACGTCCACGATACCGACGAAGCGGCTGCCGACACCCTCGTACTCGCTGCGCACCAGCCCGGCGCCGAGTGCCGGAATTTCGTACGGCGCGTGGTGGGCGCAGCATACGTAGCTGAAGTCCGGCCACCATTTCTTCGGCCGGGCCGCTTCGGAGAACCCGCACACGGCGCAGGTCAGCTGGACCCAGACCGGGCGCTTGCCCGTGCGGTTGGCCTTGGACTGGACCAGCCACTGCGGAGGGTTGTCCAGGAGCTCGCCGAGTTCGGCGTCGGACAGCCGGGAAGGGATGTTGTGACGGTGCGCCATTTCCAGCGGAATATCGAGGATCTGGGCTGCTTCACGTCGGGTAATCATCCTTCAACGATACGGGATGGCCAGCCGTCATCCCGCCGCCGGCCGGCCCGCCTGCTAGCCCGCCAGCCGGAGGCCGAGGGCCGCCGCCGCGAGGCCCAGGACCAGGTTCGCGGCCACGTTGAGCGCCGCGGCACGGTAGCGCGCCTCGCTGAGCAGCCGCACCGTGGCGGTGGTCCAGGAACTGAAGGTGGTCAGGCCGCCGGCCAGGCCCGTGGCGATGACGGTGTGCCAGTCGGCGCCGAGTTCCAGGCGGCCGCTCAGGCCGATGGACAGCCCGATGATGAACGATCCGGTGACGTTCACCGTCAGCGTCGCCCAGGGCCAGTGCGGACGGCGCCCCGGGCGGTGGGCAAACCAGGAGTCGACGGCGAACCTGAGCAAGGCGCCCGCCACCCCGAAGATTCCCACCAGCAGCGCGGTCATCACGAGGCAGCGCCGCCCCGGTCGGCGATGGCCTTGCCCGCTTTCCAGCCGGCGGCCGCCGCGCCGAGCCCGAGGAGGAGCGAGAGCCCAAGGTAGGCCAGCCAGGTGGCGTGCAGGCCGCCGCGGAGCTGCTGGTCGATGCTGAACACCAGCGCCGAGAACGTGGTGAAGGAGCCCAGCAGGCCGGGACCGAGACCGGCCCGGAGCCAGAACGCGGTCCCTGGCCGTGCGATCCAGACCGCGGTCAGGCCCGCCAGGACGAAGCTGCCGACGACGTTGATCACCAGGGTGGTCCACGGCACCGCGCCGGCCGCCTCGGGAAAGAGCAGACCGGCTGCGTAGCGCAGTTCAGTCCCGAGCAGACCGCCGACGGCGACGGCCGCCCACGCGCGCCAGCCCGGCAGGCCGGGGCGCTGCACGGCGGCCCCTTCGGCCAGGACGCTCTTCAATCAGCGTCCTTCGACGCTGCAGCCGGCATGGGCGGCATCGCTGTGCACCCACAGGGCGGACGCGACTTCCTGGCCGAGGTCGAATTCGCGCGGGCTTCCGGCGGGGCCGATGCGCACGACGAGCGGGCCGCCGAAAGGCCGGCGTCCGAGGACTTCGACCTCGGCATCGAGGTCGATCTCTTCGGCGGCCAGGTAGCGCAGCAGCGCGGGGTTGTCATCGCTGATCCGGATGATCCGGCCGGTGTGGCCGTCGTCGAGTTCGCTCATCCGGTGCGCCGCGGGCACCAGGACGGAGCCGTCGGCGGCCGGGATCGGATCGCCGTGGGGGTCCCGGGCCGGGTTCCCCAGTTTGCGGGCCATCCGTTCGATGAAGGCGTCGGAGACCGCGTGCTCGAGCAGCTCGGCTTCGTCATGGACTTCGTCCCAGCGGTAGCCGAGCTCCTGGACGAGGAAGGTCTCGATCAGCCGGTGCCGCCGGACCATGGACAGCGCCAGCCGGACGCCGGCACTGGTGAGGGTGATGGCGCTGTAGGGCTGGTGGTTCACGAGGCCCTGGTCCTTGAGTTTGCGGACCATTTCGGACACCGAGGAATTGGCGACGCCGAGCCGCTGCGCCAGTTGCGTGGAGGTGATGGGCTTGTCCTGCCACTCCGTGAAGGAGTAGATGACCTTAACGTAGTCCTCGATGGAGGACGATGGCGGGCTGGACTTCACGCTCCCCAGCCTACCGTCAGGCGGCCCCGGAAAAGGTGAGCCAGAGCAGGACGAGGTTGAGGGTGACGACCAGGACCACGCTGGTGATGGCGGCAATGCGGAGCGCCGGGCCGTCCGCGAAGCGGCCCATGAGTGCTTTGTTGCTCGTCAGGATGACCAGCGGGATCAGCACGAAGGGAATGCCGAAGCTCAGGACCACCTGGCTGAGGACCAGTCCCCAGGTGGGATCGAAGCCGACGGAGAGCAGCACGATGGCCGGGATCAGCGTGATGACGCGGCGGGTCATCAAGGGGATTCGGATCCTGAGCAGGCCCTGCATGATGCTTCCGCCGGCGTAGCAGCCGACCGAGGTGGAGGCCAGGCCGGAGGCGAGCAGGCCGACGGCGAAGATGACGCCGACGACCGGGCCCAGGTTGGCGGTGATCGCGGCATGGGCCCCTTCAATGGTGTCGGTCCCGTCCTCCCCGCCGAGGGTCGACGCGGCCAGCAGCAGCATCCCGATGTTGACGATGCCGGCGATGGCCAGCGCCGCCACGACGTCCCACCGGGTGGCCTTGACGAGCCGGGCGATGGCCGGAACCGGAACATGGAGGTGCGGGTCCGGGCGGTGCCGGTCCCGGGAGAGGGCCGAGTGGACGTAGATGGCGTGCGGCATCACGGTGGCCCCGAGCATGCTGGCGGCCAGCAGCACGGTGTCCGGGCCCTGGAAGCCGGGCACGAGGCCGGCCAGGACGCCGCCGGGATCGGGCGGGCTGATGAAGAGGCCGGCGAGGAAGCCGATGGTGATGATTCCCAGCAGGAAGATGATGACGAACTCAAAGGGCCGCTGCCGGCTCCTGGCCTGCACCATCAGCAGGAGCATCGAAACGCCGCCGACGATGACGGCACCGAGGGGGAGGGGCAAGCCGAAGAGCAGGTACAGTGCGATCGCGCCGCCGACCACTTCCGCCAGGTCGGTGGCTGCGGCCACGACCTCCGCCTGGACCCAGAAGGCCCGCCGCCAGGCGGGTTTGAGCCGTTCGCCGAGAATTTCGGGCAGGCTCTTGCCGGTCACGATGCCGAGTTTCGCGGACTGGTACTGGACCAGCACGGCCATGACGTTGGCTGCCACGAGCACCCAAACCAGCAGGTAGCCGTACTGGGCGCCGGCGGTGAGGTTGGCCGCGACATTGCCGGGGTCGACGTAGGCGATCGAGGCCACAAAGGCCGGGCCCAGCAGGCCAAGCAGGGCGCGGCGGGCACCCCGCCGTTCCCGTGTGGCGGTGCGCGCGGGCCTCGGTTCGTGTCTTGTTGCGTCCAGCACTGCACGCTCCCGTGATTCGGCGTCCGCGGTGACGCGATGGTTGCTTCCGGACTGATGCCACACCCGGAGCGGAAGTTGTGCCCGCCTACATCGGATTGTTAGGCATACCGAAAACAATAAGCCTGATGGGTGCCGTGTGCAATGCGGCAGCGCACAATCAGGCCCGGTAGGCCCGCCAGGTCTGCGTTCGATAGGGGAGCCGGAGCATCTCGCCGGGGGCATGGGCCAGATGCTCGTGCAGATACCAGTCGAGGTTGCCCAGGACCTTGGCCCGTGTGGGCTCCGTGGCCGCAAGGTAGTAGCTGCGGGACTTCGCCAACTCCTTGATGTCCTCGCTGGTCACCGGGTCCTCCCAGCGGGTCAGGTGGCTCTCCAGCCCCGTGAACTCAGGTCCCACGGGCGGTTTGAAGTGCGGCTTGTGGACGTCGCCGGCGTGCATGATGCGGGAGAGCCTGTGTACCCACGGTACCGAGGTGTCCAGCTGGTTCCAGATCAGCCCCAGCACCCCGTGCGGCCGCAGGATCCGCGCGATCTCGCTGCTGGCAAGGAGCGGATCGCACCAGTGCCAGGCCTGGGCGACGGTGACGAGGTCGACGGCTTCCGGGGCAAGCCCCGTGTGCTCGGCGGTGCCGACGACGGCCGAGACGCCCGGCAGCGTCCGGCGCAGCTGCTCGAGCATGTCCGCCGACGGGTCGACGGCCACGGTGTGCAGTCCGCGTTCGACCAGCAGCGCGGTGAATTTACCCGTCCCGGCGCCGATGTCGGCGGCGTCCTTCGCTCCCGCAGGGATCAGCCAATCGGCCGATTCGGCGGGATAACCCGGGCGGACGCGCTCGTAATGCTCTCCGCCATCCTGGAAGCTCTGCCCGAGCTCCTGGCGTCGCTCCTGATGGAGCTTGGGGCCGCCGCGCGCCACGCGATCTCCTTCGGGCAGGTCCTGCTGTTACCGGTACCTTCCGAATTTACCGCATGCGGCGGCGTGCTCAGGCCGTGCCGTCGGTGCAGGGCGCGGCGCCGGCGGTGCCCGGCGTGTTCGGCGCCCAGTGCGGGTACTTGCGGGCGTCGTTGGCGGGCACCCAGCGGCCCGCGTCCACCACATAGTCCCAGCCGAGGCCGTTCTGCCGCAGTTCCTGGAGCCCGGCGAGCAAGCGCTGGGCGTCTTCCAGCCGCGACCCCAGGCCGAAGCTTGCCCGCAGGGAGCCGGCCGGCAGTCCGAGCCGGCGGAGCAGCGGGTGCGCGCAGAACCGGCCGTCGCGCAGGCCGATGCCGTGTTCGGCCGAGAGGTAGGCGGCCACCAGGCCGGCGTCATAGCCTTCCACGGAGAAATTGACGACGCCGATGGTGCCGGCTCCCGGCTCGGTGTCCGTGAAGATCTGGTGGACGGCCACGCCCTCGATCCGCGCGAGCCCTTCGACCAGGAAGGAGCGGATGGCGTTCTCATGGGCGTGCCATTGCTCCTCGTCCAGGGCTGCGATCACCTGCGTGGCGCGGGCCAGGGCGGCGGCGCCCAGGACGTTGGGGGAGCCGCCTTCGTGCCGTGCCGGGCCGGTGGCCCAGCTGACGTTGTCGAGCCTGGCGTCCCGTACCGCGCCGCCGCCGGCCAGATGCGGTGTACCGGCGTCGAGCCAGTCGGGGCGGCCCACCAGTACGCCGGCGCCGAACGGCGCGTACAGCTTGTGCCCGGAGAAGGCGAGGTAGTCGACGTCGTCCGCGGCGATATCGATCCGCCGGTGCGGGGCAAGCTGGGCGGCATCGACCACAATCCGGGCGCCGTACTCGTGGGCCAGGGCGGCCAGGGCGCGGATCGGCAGGATCTCGCCGGTGACGTTGGAGGCGCCGGTGACGGCCAGCAGGCTGACGCCGCCGTGCGCCAGCTCCTCGCGGAGCCGCTCCACCGTGCCCGCGAGGGTGGGCGCCGCGACCACGCTGCGGTGCGGCACGGTCTGCCACGGCAGCAGGTTGGCATGGTGTTCGATGTCGAGATAGAGCACCTCGCCCGTGTGCCGGCCGTCGCTCACCGGCAGGCAGCCGGCCAGCAGGTTCAGCGAATCGGTGGTGTTCCGGGTGAAGATGACGGAGTCGTCCGCCCGGCCGCCGACGAAGTCGCGCACGATGCTGCGGGCGTTCTCGTAAACGGAGGTGCTGATCTGTGACGCGTAGCCCGCACCGCGGTGGACGCTGGCGTAGAACGGCAGGATTTCGTTCAGGTAGGCCGACACCACGGTGAGCGCCGGGGCGGAGGCGCCATAGTCCAGGTTGGCGTAGCGGACGTGCCCGCCTTGGATCAGCGGGGCCTGGATCTCGGCGCCGGTGACCGCGGAGAGCGGGCGGCCTGCGAGGGCGAAGCTTCCGGCGAGGTCGCTGGCGCCGTCGGCAGGCTGGAAACCGGGGGTGGCGGGAAAGGTGGCTGTTGTCATGGGACCTCGCTCAGAAAGGACCCCCCGCTCCGGGGATCCGCGCTTGCCGAGTCCGTTCCGGACCGGCCTGGTCGTCACCCGGGGCACCCCACCGCGAAATGGAGGGTTGCCGGCCAGCAAACCGGGGTTTAGCGCTGGCACTCGTGACCTGCTTCGAGCCTAGGACATCCGCTGGGCAGGGAAAAGGCCAGTGCGAATGTGAAGCGATTTGTTACGGAACGGCGGAAAATTGTGCCTTAACCAAATTAACGACGGCGGCTGCCCCGGATCGGGGGCTGCCGCCGTCGTTTATTCGATGCTGCTATCCGTTCTGGACACTCTCGTGCACGTCAGCGTCCGCGGCGTTCAGAGCAGGTCGTCCAGCCCCGGGTTGAGTCGCTTCAGGACTTCCGAGTGGAGGATCGAGTTGGTGGCGAGGGCGTTGCCGCCGAACGGGCCGTCCTCTCCCTCCAGCGAGGTGAAGCGGCCGCCCGCCTCGGTCACGATCGGCACGAGGGCAGCCATGTCGTACAGGTTCAATTCGGGTTCGCACGCGATGTCCACGGCGCCTTCGGCCACCAGGCAGTAGGACCAGAAATCGCCGTAGGCGCGGGTGCGCCACACTTCCTCGGTGAGCCCCACGAACTCGTCCAGGATGCCGCGCTGCTTCCAGCCGCCCAAGCTCGAGTAGGACAAGGAGGCGTCCGAGAGCTCCGAGACGTTGGACACCTTGAGCCTGGTGGCAGCGGCGAGCGAGCGGCCCGTGTATGCGCCCGCACCCTTGGCCGCCCACCAGCGCTTGCCCAGTGCGGGAGCACTGACGACGCCGACGACCGGCTCGCCCTCGTCCACGAGGGCGATCAGGGTGGCCCAGACCGGGACGCCGCGGACGAAGTTCTTCGTCCCGTCGATGGGATCGATGATCCAGCGGCGGGAGCCGTGGCCGGAGCTGCCGAATTCCTCGCCGAGGACGGCATCGCGGGGCCGGGAGCGGGAAAGCTGGCCGCGGATGGCTTCCTCCGCGGCCTTGTCGGCGTCGGTGACCGGCGTCAGGTCGGGCTTCGTTTCGATTCGAAGGTCGAGCGCCTTGAAGCGGCTCATGGTCTGGGAATCTACGGAATCTGCCAGTACATGGGCAAGGCGCAGGTCATCGTTGTAGCTTGAAGCGGGTTGACTCATGGTTCCAAACTACCGCCAAAGCGGGCGGCTGGCCGGTAGGCCACCTCCTTGCGCCGCGGGCCGGGCCCAAGCGGCGGCCGGCAGGCGGGCCTAGGAGACAGTGCCCAGTTCCTTGACGTCCTGGGCTTCCATCCGCGGGTCGGTGCCCAGCAGGCGGCGCAGGGAGGCCAGCCGCGCGGGTCCGGAGGGTCCGGCGTGGCCGGCGGCCACCCAGGCGTCGACGCCGCAATTGACCGCGGTGGCGTCGTGCTTGCAGCCCCGCTCGCAGTCGTCCGTGCCCGGCTCCAGGTCCGGGAAGGACCGCAGGATCCGGTCCGGATCCACATGTGCCAGGCCGAAGGACCGGATGCCGGGGGTGTCGATGATCCAGCTGCCGGCCGGGGCGTCGTTGACCTTGAGCGCCAGCGCCGAGGAGGAGGTATGGCGTCCCCGCCCGGTCACCGCGTTGACGCCGCCGGTGGCGCGTTCGGCGCCGGTCAGGGCGTTGACCATGGTGGACTTGCCGACACCGGAATGGCCCAGCATGACCGTGACCTTGCCGTCGAGGTAGCCGCGCAGCTGTGACACCGCGTCCCGGTCCAGCCGGGCGGACAGCCCGTCGTCCGAGCGGGCGTCGATCCCCGAGGCGGCGGAGTCAGCCGTCCGGCTGATGATGACCGGAAAATCGAGGTGCTGGTAGTTGGACAACAGCTCCGCAGGATCCTTGACGTCGGCCTTGGTGACCAGCAGCAGCGGCTCGATGCCGGCGTCGTACGCGGCCACGAGCGCACGGTCGATGAAGCCGGTCCGCGGCTCCGGGTTGGCGGCGGCCACTACCACCACGAGCTGGTCGGCGTTGGCGACCACCGCACGTTCGACGGGATCGGTGTCATCGGCGCTGCGCCTCAGGAGCGTGGCGCGGTCCTGGATTTTCACGAGCCGCGCGAGGGTGTCCGGCTCTCCACTGACATCCCCGACGAGGGAGACGAAGTCACCGGCCACCACGGGGGAGCGGCGCAGTTCCCTCGCGCGAGCCGCAATGATCTTGCGTTCGTTCTCGGTGCCTTCGCCGACCATGGCCGTGTAACGTCCGCGGTCGACGGTGATGATGCGCCCCGTGACCGCCTCGTCGTAGCTGGGCCGGTCCTTGGTGCGGGGACGGGAGCCTTTCTTGTTGGGGCGGATCCGGACGTCGGATTCGTCCCAGGAGTCAGTGCTGCGTGCCACCGGTGGAGTCCTTTGCGGTGTTGTCCGTGGCCGTGGCGCCCTTCGCTGCGGCGCCGTGCGCTGCGGCGTCGTGCCCTGCGGCGGAGGCCGCGGCGGGGGCCTGGGCCAGCATCGCCGTCCACAGCTGCGGGAAGTCCGGCATGGTCTTGGCTGTGGTCCCGATGTCCTCGACCTCGACGCCGGGCACGGCCAGCCCCAGGATCGCGCCGGCCGTGGCCATGCGGTGGTCGGCGTAGCTTTGGACGACGCCGCCGTGCAGGGCGGCCGGACGGATGATGAGCCCGTCGCTGGTTTCCTCGGCGTCGCCGCCGAGGCGGTTGATTTCGGCCACGAGGGCGGCGAGCCTGTCCGTCTCGTGCCCGCGCAGGTGGGCGATGCCGCTCAGGCGGGAGGGGCCGGTGGCCAGGGCGCAGAGGGCCGCCACGGTAGGTGCGAGTTCGCTGGTCTCGTCAAAGTCGGCGCCCTTGATCTCCGGGCCGCCGGTGACGGTCAGTGTGCCGTTCTCCAGCGTGACGGTGGCACCCATCGTGGTGAGGATGCTGCGCCAGAGATCGCCCACCTGGGTGGTCTCGGCCGGCCAGTCCGGGATCCGCACGGTGCCCCGGGTAGCCAGTGCCGCCGCCAGGAACGGGCCGGCGTTGGAGAGGTCCTGCTCTATCCTGTGGTCGAAGGCCCGGATGCTGCCGGGCGCAACGACCCAGTGGTCCGGGCGGGAGTCGTCCACGCTCACACCGACACCGCGCAGGACGGCAACCGTCATGTTGATGTGATCGAGGCTGGGGACCGGAGGCCCCACATGCTCAAGGTGCAGTCCGTCCGTGAAGCGTGCGCCGGCCAGGAGGAGTGCCGAAACAAACTGCGAGGAGGCGCTGGCGTCGATGACGAGGTGTCCGCCCCGCACTTCGCCGGTGCCGTGGACGGTGAAGGGCAGCGACGCCGCCGGACCGCCGTCGGGCGCGTTGACCGCGACGCCGAGGCCCGTCAGCGCCTCAATGATGGTCCCCATCGGACGCTTCCGGGCGTGGGGGTCGCCGTCGAACAGCGTCTGCCCGTGCCGCAGGGCAGCAACGGGCGGGACGAACCGCATCACGGTGCCGGCCAGGCCGCAGTCGATTCCGGTCCGGCCCGCGGGTGCGGCCAGGCTGATGGGGGTGATTTCCAGATCAGGGCCGAAGGCGCCGTCGCCGGGAACCTCGGTGATGGTGGCCCCCAGTTGCCGCAGCGCCTCGATCATCAGGGCCGAGTCGCGGGAGTGCAGCGGAGCGCGCAAGCGCGACGTGCCGTCGGCGAGGGCTGCCAGTACGAGGTATCTGTTGGTCAGGGACTTGGACCCCGGAACGGTGACCGTGGCGTCGACGGGCCCTTGAGCGAACGGCGCCGGCCAGTGCGGCCCGCCGTCGGCCGGAAGGGAAGTGGTTGCTGCGGTTGAGGTGGCGCCTGTCATTGCCGTCTTAGGCTCCCACTGCGTGGTCTACGGCCTTGCGTACCGCTTTGTCGGCCTTCTGGGTGGTCCTCCGGGCGTCCGCGGCGAGGTGGCCGGCGGTCTTGCGGGCGTCGGCGGTGAGGTGCCTGGTGGTCTTCCGGGCGTCCGCGGCCAGGTGCTCGGCGCGCCAGGCCAGGCTGGGCCTTCCTGCGGTGTCCACGGCGGCGAGCAACACGCCTCCGGTCAGCGTGATGTTCTTCAGCAGCTGCCGGCGGCGGGCCTCGCGGCCCTGCTTCGAGGAGATGTCCGCACTGCGCCATTCAACATAGCCGTTCAGCGCCGAGATGACGGCGAGGACGGTCGCCGCAAGGCGGGCAGACTTGCCGAGGGCGAAGCACACACCGGCACCGACCTGGGCGCCGCCGAGAACCCGCGCCAGGACTTTCTCGTCGGCCTGGAAGGGCAGTGAATCAGCCGCGCGGCGCAGCAGGGGAGACAACTGTGCCGCGGTGTCATCCGAATTCCGTAGCTTGTCCATGCCTGCGAGGACGAAACTGGAGGCGAGCATGGGCCGGGCGAGAAAACGGACAAAGGACATGATTTTCCTCCTGGATGGACGAGCCGCGGAAGCGATGCGGGGGAACCGGTTCTAGTCTTGCACCTTTGCGGAATATTTGCCTGTTGTGCGCGGTTGTCAATGGCAGGTTCCAGCTACGCTCTGTGGCTGGTCAGGAAGCAGTGACACAAGTCGGAGGAACAGCTTTGATTCTGGTGGAGGACGAGGTGGAGCTGATCGATGCCCCAGGTTCCTGGACCATGCCGTTCCCGGCCCGGGCTGGCGGCTCCGCGGCCGCGGTTTCGCGTGGCGGCCCGAAGGTGACAGTAGACTTGAAGGCAATGAGCACCATGGATCCGGCCTTTTCGGCCATGCACGAGGGTGCCGGAAACGACGCCAAGCCCCCCAAGACACCCGTTGCCAGCCCAGCTGAGGCACCGGCACCTTCCCGTGCGCTGGTACCAGCGCACGAGGCTGCCGGGCAGGAGACCTCCGTGAACGGGCAGCCGCTGGACGTCGCCACCGAAACGACGGAGGAGCGCCGGCTGCGCTTTGAGCGCGACGCCATGCAGTACGTGGACCAGCTGTATTCCGCGGCCATGAGGATGGCACGGAATCCCTCGGACGCCGAGGACCTGGTCCAGGAGGCGTACACCAAGGCCTTCTCCGCTTTCCACCAGTACAAGCCGGGGACCAACTTGAAGGCCTGGCTGTACCGCATCCTCACGAATACCTACATCAACCTCTACCGCAAGCGGCAGCGTGAACCGCTGCAGTCGAATTCGGACACCATCGAGGACTGGCAGCTGGCGCGTGCCGAGTCGCATACCTCGTCGGGACTGCGTTCGGCCGAGGCCGAGGCGCTGGACCACCTGCCGGATTCGGATGTGAAGCGCGCGCTGCAGTCGATTCCGGAGGAGTTCCGGCTCGCCGTCTACTTTGCCGACGTCGAAGGCTTCGCCTACAAGGAAATTTCAGACATCATGAACACCCCGATCGGGACCGTCATGTC
>JAODMV010000122.1 GCA_025464875.1 Arthrobacter sp.
ATTTTTTGTCCCGCCATGTCGCCTGACTCTCTTTCAGTAAATGCTGCTCTGTTTACTTACCTGTTGTATGTGGCTGCCGAAGCATTTGAAGTCTTAACTACCACCCGCCGCACAAGCTGAATCCGGATGAATCCGGGTTCCTCAACCTGCCGGCGTAACCGACCCCCGCGGTCGGGCGTGTCGCGATTTTCACGCTACTCGTCCGCAGTTCCATGGGGAGTGGGTTATGTTTGGTCTCCTACCTGGACCCTGACACCCGGCATTATCCGGATCGGGACGCGAAGGAGCGCTTGAACAACTCATCTAGTATGCCGGAATTTACGGGCAGAAGCGAATCAGCCCGTGCCGAGAGGTCCGACGACGGGCCACTGAGACCGGGCGCACGCCCCACCCGCCGGCAGCGCGGGCCGGTCATTGCCTTCAGCAACCCTCGATTAGATGATAGGGGCATGACTGTGCAGGATTCTGTAGCAGTTCGGGCTCTCGCCGCACGCCTGGGCCCGAGCTTCGCCCTCGGCGTCGCCTCCGCTGCCTTCCAGATCGAGGGCTCACTCTCTGCGGGCGGCCGGGGCCCGTCCGGCTGGGACGCCTTTGCCGAGAAACCCGGCAGCATCCTGGACGGGCACTCCCCCGCCGTCGCCTGCGACCACTACAACCGGGCGCCGGAAGACGTCGAGCTGATGCGGGCGCTCGGCATCGATTCCTACCGGTTCTCCCTCTCCTGGCCGCGGATCCAGCCGGGCGGCACCGGCCCGTTCAACCATGCGGGCCTCGACTTCTACGACCGCCTGATCGACCAACTCCTCGGCGCCGGCATCTCCCCCATGGCGACCCTGTATCACTGGGACACGCCGCTCCCCCTCGAGCACCGCGGCGGCTGGATGAACCGCTCCACCGCGGAACGCTTTGCCGCGTACAGCGCGGCCGCGGGCCGGCGCTTCGGGGACCGTGTCGCGCAATGGGTGACGCTGAACGAGCCGGTGTCCGTCACGCTCAACGGCTACGCCCTGGGGCTCCACGCGCCCGGCCGCGGGCTGCTCTTCGATGCCTTGCCCTCGGTCCACCACCAGCTCCTCGGCCACGGGCTGGCGGTGCAGGCACTGCGTTCCGAGGGCGTCTCCGGCTCGGTGGGCGTCACCAACCTGCATTCCCCGGTCCGGCCCGCCACCGGCTCGGTGACGGACCGGCTGCTCGCCAAGGTCTTCGATCTGGTCATGAACCGTGTTTACGCCGACCCGATCCTTTTGGGCCGCTACCCGAGGCCGCCGCTGATCGCCAGGCCATGGTTCCGGTCGCTCGGCAAGATCTCCGACGCGGATCTGCGGACCATCCACCAGCCGCTCGATTTCTACGGCGTGAACTACTACTACCCCGTGAAGATCGCCACCGGGCGCCGCCCCGGCGACAGCCCCGCCGGCACGGCGGACCCCCTGCTGAAGGTGCCCTTCCATCTGGCGGAATTCCCCGAGTACGGCACGACGGGTTTCGGCTGGCCGGTCGCCCCCGAGCACCTGGGCGTCCTGCTCCGGGAGCTGAAGGACAGGTACGGGGAGTTCCTGCCCCCGCTGTACATCACCGAGAGCGGGGCGAGCTTCCCTGAGCCCGAGCACGTTTCCGGCCCCATCGCGGACGGAGAACGGATCAGCTATCTGGCCGCCCACCTCGGGCACGCCCTGGATGCCACCTCGCCCGGCGGGATTGCCGAGGACGTCGACCTGCTGGGCTATTACGTCTGGACCCTGATGGACAACTTCGAGTGGGCGGCCGGCTACTCCCAGCGCTTCGGCCTCGTGCACGTGGACTTCCAGACGCTCAAGCGCACGCCGAAGGACTCCTACTACTGGTACCAGGCGCTCAGCCGCGCCCGGAAGGCCCGAACCGTGCCGGGCTGAGGCGCCGGGCTAACGGACCGCTACCTGTTCTTGTTCGCCCGGCGGATACGCTTGGCCCGCTCAATCTCCTGGCGGAACTGCTTCTTCGCCCAGAAGACGCCCGCGACCACGGCCACAATCAATGCGAGGACAATCAGCCATTCCATGCTCGACTCCTTTCCTGTCCTGCTTACGGTAAAAAAAGAACAGCCCCGCTGCAAGTGCAGCGGGACTGTTCCAGGCTTCACGGCGGCCGTCAGACGGCCATACCGATCAGAGATCCAAGCTCAGATCAGCAAGTATTACTTGATGATCTTGGTGACGCGTCCCGAACCAACGGTGCGGCCGCCTTCACGGATTGCGAAGCCGAGGCCCTCTTCCATGGCGATGGGCTGGATGAGCGCAACGGTCTTCTCAGTGTTGTCGCCGGGCATAACCATTTCCGTGCCTTCCGGCTGGGTGATAACGCCGGTTACGTCCGTGGTGCGGAAGTAGAACTGCGGGCGGTAGTTGGAGTAGAACGGGTTGTGACGCCCGCCTTCGTCCTTGGAGAGGATGTAGACGTTAGCCTCGAAGTCGGTGTGCGGGGTGATGGAACCCGGCTTGACGACAACCTGGCCACGCTCTACGTCATCGCGCTTCAGACCGCGGAGCAGGAGGCCACAGTTCTCGCCGGCCCATGCTTCGTCGAGCTGCTTGTGGAACATCTCGATACCGGTAACCGTGGTCTTCTGGACCGGGCGGATGCCGACGATCTCGACCT
>JAODMV010000264.1 GCA_025464875.1 Arthrobacter sp.
GCATAGTGGTGCAGCCGTTGCTCGGCCGGGCAGCGGATGTGTACGGCTACCCTCTCTCGCTGGCGATCGGCGGCGTGATCGAGCTGATCGCGGTGCCGTTCCTGGTGGCCAGCGGTCGGCAGCGCCACCAGGCCGATCAGGCCAACGCCCCGACCAAGACGTCGAACGCGGAACCACCGCCGCCGTAGACGTTTCCCGTTCCAGGCCTCATCAGGCAGCAGTTCGAAACCAACGCCTACGGCACGATCGTCATTCCTAAGTCGGCCCATTCCGAGCGCACGCGCCGCCTTCAGCCAGATGTAGCCACCGGGCATCCGCCGACCGGCACCGGCCGATAAGGTGTGATGCCCTATCTGCCATTGGGGAACCGGGCGGCGCCCGTGAGCTGGTGGGCGGCCCTGACAATGTGGTTTGCGTCGAGGCCGGCCCAGCTGAGGAGCTCCCCGGTGGTTCCTGAACCGGGCATGCCGTGCACGGGCAGGTGTGCGATCGACAGCTTGGCCTGTCCGGCCTGTCCGGTCTGTCCGGTGCGGAGCAGGGCCTCGGTGACGGCGGAGCCGAGTCCTCCTTCGGGGTGGTGGTCTTCGGCGATGACCATGCGTCCGGATGTCGCGGTTGCTGCTTCCTGAAGGGTGCCGGCATCGACCGGTTTGATCGAGTAGCAGTCGATGACGCGCGCGCTGATGCCGTCCTCGGCCAGGGCGTCGGCGGCGGCCAGGCAGGCGTGCAGGGTGACCCCGGCGCCGACGAGGGTGACGTGGTCGTCGTCGCTCGAGCGCAGCACCTTGGACCCGCCGACGGGGAATGTTTCTCCGGTGGGGTAGAGGACGGGGTAGGAGCCGCGCGTGGTGCGCAGGTAGCTGATTCCCGGGGTTGCGGCCATTTCTTCGACGAGGGCCGCGGTGCTGGTGGCGTCACTCGGGTAGAGCACGGTCGAGCCGTGCACCGCACGCATCATGGCGAGGTCCTCCAGCGCCATCTGGGAGGGCCCGTCGGCGCCGATCTCGACGCCGGCGTGCGACCCGACGAGCCTGAGGTCGACGCCGGAGACCGCGCCCATGCGGATGAAGTCGTACGCCCGTGTGAAGAAAGCGGCGAACGTCGACGCGAACGCCGTATACCCGCGGGCGGCCAGCCCGGTGGCTGCGGCGACCATCTGCTGTTCGGCAATGAACATCTCGAAGTAACGGTCGGGGTACGTGTGCGCGAACTTAGAGGCGTAGGTCGAGTTGCTGACCTCGGCGTCCAGTGCGACGACGAGCGGGTCACGGGCGCCAAGGGCGACGAGCGCGTCGCCGTAGGCCGCGCGCGTCGCGACCTTATCGCCGATCGTGTACTCCGGCGCCCTCGCATCGCCACCCGGCGGAGTGGCCGGTCTCGCCGCGACGGCGGACGGGCCGGGAACCGGGCCTCGGACAGTGAGGTTGCGGATGCCGCCGAGTTCGGCGACGGCCCGATCGGCCATGTCCGGCGGGAAAGGCTTGCCGTGCCAGTCTGGGCTGTCCTCGACCTCGGCGAACCCGCGCCCCTTGATGGTCTTGGCCACGATGACGGTGGGCCCGGTGCCGGTCGTGTTGCCGGCAGCGGCGAGGGCGTCGTCTATGGCACTCAGATCGTGGCCGTCGATGACGAGCGTGCGTGCGCCGAAGGCCTCGGCCCGGCGGGCGTAGGCGTCAAGATTCCAGCCGAGCTCGGTCTCGCCGCGCTGGCCGAGCCGGTTGACGTCGACGATTGCGACCAGGTTGGACAGCTTGTAGTGGGAGGCCTTGTCTAAGGCCTCCCACACCGAGCCTTCGGCCATTTCGCTGTCACCGCAAAGGACCCAGACCCGGTAGTCCTGCTTCTCGAGGTATTTGCCAGCCAACGCGATGCCGACCGCGTCGGGTAGCCCTTGGCCCAGCGACCCGGTGGCGACGTCCACCCAGGGCAGGACGGGGGTCGGATGGCCCTGCAGTCGCTGCCCGAAGCGGCGGTAGCCGGTCATCAACTCCTCGTCGGAGACCACGCCGACTGCCTTGAACACTGAATAAAGCAGCGGTGAGGCGTGTCCCTTGGAGAAGATCAGATGATCGTTAGCCGCAGCGTCAGGGTCGTCCCAGTCGTAGCGCAGGTGCCGGGAGACGAGTGCGGCCAGCAGATCGGCGGCGGACATGCTCGAGGTCGGGTGGCCCGACCCGGCGCTCGTCGAGGAACGGATCGAGTCGACCCGCAGCTGCGCGGCCAACTCGGCGACGGTTTCGAGTCCGACGGTGGATTTCATGCCGGCGGTGGTCATGGCGACTCCTTTGCACAGGTGCGCTGCGGTTGTTCAGCTGTCGATGACGGGGCTTGGGTGCAGGTGCCCGACGAGGACTACATCCTGCAAGGCCTGCGACCGGACTCCTTTTGGCCCGCTATCAGCCGTAAGTCGTGACGCTGTGGAATTCGCGGTGCAACCGGGACCTGGCGGCATTCTCGATCAATGTCGGGATGTGGATTCTGATCCGGCC
Source organism: Arthrobacter sp. (assembly GCA_025464875.1). Lineage (GTDB taxonomy): Bacteria > Actinomycetota > Actinomycetes > Actinomycetales > Micrococcaceae > Arthrobacter. The sequence continues at coordinate 2,490 of JAODMV010000264.1, forward strand.
AGAATCCAGCGCGTCCTATTCTTCCCGCATGATTCCCGCGATGCGAGGCCTGGGAGCCTCTGGAAACCGGGCTGCCGGCCGGTCGACAACCTTGTGTATGATCGGTTCCTTTTCTTCGTCGCTCACGAAGCCAGTGTCATCTGGAACCCTCGGGCCGTCAATCCTTTTCCGGCCGAGTTCGAGCCGGTGCAAAGTCTCTGTAACGCTGAGCGCAAGTCTTAACTCTGAACGCAAGCGGACGGATCATTGGAGGGATACTATTCCTCCACATCCGCGGCGACGGCGGGAAGGGGTCCCAGTGTTCGATCTGTGTGTGTTCCTTGGCCGCGGCCACTCGTTCTCGGGTGACAATGCCGGCGTCAATATTGCCGATGCGGTCCCCGCGTGCCTTGCCGGCCGCCCGGATTCCGCCGGCCCCGGGCGGGCAAGGTAGGAGGGGCCCGTGGACCTGGAACTGGGCGGTAAAATCGCCGTCGTAACCGGAGCGAGCAGGGAACCGGGCTGGCCATCACCCAGGTGTGCGGGCAAGGTTTCACCGCACTTGTGCTCCGACGAAAAAAAGGACCCGCCAAGCCGTACGGAGACCGTCGCTTGGCGGGTCCTCATCTGATGGCACCAGTTGTCAGCGTGCCATCAACGGCTCCTTTCCGCACTGCTTCCGCGGCCGCGCGGGCTATGGAGCCCCGGGTGGGTCCCCCGGATCGGTGTGCTCTCCGGTCTGTCCCACGTCCGGCCCCGTGTCACCGGTTCTTCCGGTGCGCCGGGAACATCCGCGACTTCGGGTGCTTCTCCGCGGACGGCGCGTCCGCCTACGGTGCACTGTTGTCCGGGATGCTTGAAGGAAGCCTTGGAGCGGCTGAACGTCTGCTCCCAAGCCCCTGCAGAAGTGCTGAGTCGGCCCCTATTCAGGAACGGGTTGGGGGATGGCCTCCACTTCCTGGGCGCTGAAGTGGATCTGCGCGGAAGCGAGGTTGCCTTCCGGCGAGGGGCATGCATTATGAACGAAAGTACGCCTGCTACGCGTGGTCATCCCGGTGTCATCCGTTGGACAGGAGGATTGTCGTGCTCGGCCTTGAACTTGTCGTGATCCTGGGCGTGGCGGCGCTGGTGTGCAGCGTGGTCGGACAGCGATTTCGGATAGCCCCGCCCGTACTTCTGCTCGTCAGCGGCGCCCTGCTGGGATTTCTCCCGTCACTTCGCGAAGTACAGTTGCCGTCGGAGGTCGTCTTGCTCATTTTCCTGCCGGTGCTGCTTTACTGGGAGAGCCTGACCACTTCCCTGCGGGAGATCAGGAGCAATCTTCCCGTCATTGTCCTGATGAGCACGACGCTGGTTTTCGCAACGGCCGGGGCCGTAGCGGCCGTGGCTCACGCCGCCGGGCTGCAGTGGGGGCCGGCCTGGGTGCTCGGAGCGGCCCTCGCTCCGACCGACGCCACGGCCGTCGGCGTGCTGGCCCGGGCGCTGCCGCACCGCGATGTCACCGTGTTGCGCGCCGAAAGCCTGGTCAACGATGGCACCGCCCTGGTCATCTACGGCCTCGCCGTCGGTATCACCATCGGCGAGGAGCACCTCAGCGTGCCGGACGTTTCCTGGCTGTTCCTTTTGGCTTATGGCGGCGGGGCATTGGCCGGGGCCGTGACCGCCTGGGTCGGAGTTCAGGCTAGGCGCCGCCTGGACGACACGCTGCTCGGGTCCGTCGTCACCATCCTGACTCCTTTCACGGCGGCCCTTATGGCGGAGACCATCCACGCCTCCGGCGTACTCGCCGTCGTCGTCAGCGGCCTCATGATGAGCCAGATCGGGCCCCGGGTTGTCCGGGCCGAGACGCGTCGGAAGGCCCTGGGGTTTTTCGCGCTGTCCACGTTCCTGATCAACTGCGCGCTGTTCGTCCTGGTCGGGCTGGAGCTGCACACCGCAGTCCGGGGCCTGCCCAGCGGCGACTTCATGCGTGGATTAGTCCTGGTCGGTATTGTCTCCGCCGTCGCCATCGGCATGCGCTTTGTTTTTCTGTTCGCAGCGGCGTACCTGATTCGACTTCTCGACCGGCGGCCACAGCCGCACCTGCCTCGGGTCAGTAACCGGGGGCTGGTGGTCAGCGGCGTAGCCGGCTTCCGGGGTTCGGTCTCGCTCGCCGCGGCGCTGGCCGTACCGCAGGCCGTGGCGTCAGGACACCCCTTTCCGGGCCGCCACATGATCATCTTCGTGACCTCAGGCGTCATCGTGGTGACCTTGATTGTGCAAGGGCTCCTGTTGCCGCGGGTGGTGCGTTGGGCACGGCTGCCCCGCGACACGCACATCGAGCAGGAACGCCATCTTGCCGAGATGGCCGCCACCATGGAAGCGCTCAGTGCGATGCCCCAGCTGGCCGACGACCTCGGCACAGACACAGATGTCGTCGCGCGGCTGCGGCGGGAATACGAAGAGCACCTGAAGGTCCTGCGCGCCAACCGAACCGGCGCCACCGCCGATCCGGCATTGCGGCACGACGAACACTACACCGCCTTGCGGCTGGCGCTGCTCGCCCATAAACGCGGGACCGTAGTTAGGCTCCGCGACGAACGCCGCATCGACGATACCGTGCTCCGTCAGGTACAGGCCGGACTCGACATCGAGGAGGTCCACCTCTCCCGGCGCCAAGCCGTCGACTGAGCCCCTCGGTGCCAGTGAGTCGGCTGGCGGCGGACGCCGTCGCGAGCACCGGGACGGACATCGCCGGCGTCGGTGTGGGAGCAGGCAGCGGTCCGAGGGAATGTCATCTGTAGCGTCGTGGAGCATACTGGGGTGGTGATGATCGACGTCGGATCTGGGGCTGCGGGCAGGAAGCGTCCTGCGCCGGGCACGAGCCCGTTCCCGCCGATCGCAGACTACGCGTTCCTGTCCGACTGTGAGGCCAACTGCCTGATCGCCCCGAGCGGGCAGGTGGAGTGGATGTGCCTGCCGCGTCACGATTCACCGAGTGTGTTCTCCACCATGCTCGACCGGGCCGCGGGCGGTTTCAAGGTGGCGCCGTACGGCGTCCGGGAGCCCACTGCGCGCCGCTATCTCCCCGGAAGCTTGATCCTGGAGACCACCTGGCAGACCAGGACGGGCTGGATGATCGTGAGGGATGCCCTGGTGATGGGGCCCTGGCACCACACGGAGAAGAGAGCGCGCAGATACCGCCGCCCGCCGACGAACTACGAGGCCGAGCATTGCCTGCTGCGTACCGTCCGGTGCGTCAGTGGAGCCGTGGAGCTGTCCGTGCTGTGCGAGCCGGTCTTCGACTACGGCCGACGCCGGGCACGGTGGGAGTTCGCCAGTCCCGGATACGGGGAGGCCAGGACCATCAGCAGCGACGAGGGGGAGCTGGTGCTCCGTCTCACCACGGACCGCCAGTTGGGCATCGAGGATTCCATCGCGATCATTCGCAGCCAGATGACCGAGGGCGAGGAGGCGTTCATCGCGCTCTCCTGGACATCGCTGCCTCCACCGAGGAAGTGGGAGGAAGCCACCCAGAAGCAGTGGCAGACCACCGAGTTCTGGCGGCAGTGGATCACGGTGGGGGTGTTCCCCGACCACCCGTGGCGGGAGGAGCTGCAACGCAGCGCGCTGACGTTGAAAGGGCTCACCTATGCGCCGACCGGAGCGCTGATCGCCGCGCCCACCACGTCGCTGCCCGAGACGCCCGGGGGAGAGCGAAACTGGGACTACCGATACACGTGGGTGCGAGACTCCACCTTCGCGCTGTGGGCCCTCTACACCCTCGGCCTGGACCGAGAAGCCGACGACTTCTTCGCCTTCATCCGCGACGTTGCCGTCGAGGACGACCTGCAGATCATGTACGGCATCGGTGGCGAAAGGGACCTCCCCGAGTCCATTGTCGAGGGGCTCGACGGCTATGACGGGGCCCGCCCCGTCCGCGTGGGCAACGCCGCGGTCCACCAGCGGCAGCTCGACGTCTGGGGCACGATGCTGGACTCCGTTTACCTCCACGCCAAGTCCCGTGACCAGCTCCCCGAGCCGCTGTGGCCCATCCTGCTCCGCCAGGTCGAGCAGGCCGCCTCGCACTGGCGAGACACCGACCACGGCATCTGGGAGGTCCGTGGCGAACCGCAGCACTTCACCTCCTCCAAGCTCATGTGCTGGGTCGCCCTGGATCGCGGCGCCCGGCTGGCGCGGCTGCACGGCCAGGCCGATTACGCCCGGAAGTGGGACACAATCGCGGAGGAGATCCACGACGACATCTGCCGCAACGGTCTCGACGATCGCGGAGTGTTCGTCCAGTCCTACGGCACCACGAACCTCGATGCCTCGCTGCTCCTTGTCCCGCTCGTCCGGTTCCTGCCCGCCAATGATCCACGTGTGCGCGCCACCGTCCTGGCCATCGCCGATGAGCTCTCCCGGAACGGACTCGTCCTGCGCTACCGCCCCGAGCAGACCGACGACGGACTCACCGGTGCGGAGGGGACCTTCACCATCTGCTCGTTTTGGCTCGTCTCAGCCCTCGTCGAGATCGGAGAAGTGGCCCGCGCCAAAGCACTGTGCGAACGTCTGCTGTCCCACGCCAGTCCACTGGGGCTCTACGCCGAGGAGCTGGATCCGGTGAGCGGCCGTCACCTCGGCAACTTCCCACAGGCGTTCACCCACTTGGCCCTCATCAACGCGCTCGTGCACCTCATTCGCGCCGAAGAGACCGACCGCGCGAGGCAATTCGCCCCGGCACACCGCAACACCTAATCAAGTTGCAGATCAGGTGAGAGTCTCAGCCGGTGGTCAGTACCATCCGGAACCGAGCCTTTCCGGCCATCATCCTTTCGTACGCCGGGGATGCTTCCTGGAGTGGAGCGGTTTCCACGATCGGCCGCACGCCGGTGAGAGCGGCGAACCGGAGCGTGTCCTCCGAGTCCTTGGCAGTGCCTGAGGCGTGCCCCGCCACGAGCCGGCTGCTCAGGACGAGGTCCAACGCGGAAATGTTCAGCGGTTCAGCCGGCGCGCCGACCACGACCAGACGTCCCCTAGCCCGCAGACCCGCGACCGTGCCGGTCATCGCGGGCGCATCTGTAACCGTGGCGAGCACCACGCTCACCCCCAGCCTCTTCAGCTCAGCCGCAACGTCGGAGGCCGTGCTGTCGATATAGTGATGCGCGCCAAGGTCGCGGGCGAAGTCTCCCTTTTCGGCCCCGCGGGCGATGGCGATCGTCTCAAAGCCCATCTTGGCCGCAAACTGCACCCCCAGATGGCCCAGGCCGCCCAGCCCGAGGACGGCCACCGCTTCACCTGGCCGGGCGCCGCTCTGACGCAGCCCGTTGAACGTGGTCACCCCTGCGCACATCAGCGGCGCGGCATCCTCGTCGCTCAAGTCGTCAGGTATGGCGGCAAGAGCATCCCAGGGTGAGACCACGAAATCAGCATATCCGCCGTCGTCGGTAAGGCCGGAAATGCGTCCGTTCAGACAGGAGATGAAGTCGCCCTTGCGGCACGGATCGCAGATGAAGCACGCCCCGCCATACCAACCGATACCGACCCGCTGTCCCACGGTCCAGAGCGTGACCCCCTCGCCGACTGCCTCTACTACGCCCGCGACCTCATGGCCGGGAACCCGGGGGTAGGAACTTGCCAGGCCCCCCTTGACCATCGCGTCGCTGTGGCAGACACCGCAGGCACGAACGCGAACAAGTACATGTCCTCTGGGGGGATCGGGACGGTCGCGTTCGACCAGCTCGAAGTCCGATCCCGCTGAAGCGATCTGAGCAGCTCGCATCAGTCGCACCTTCCGTCGAAAGCAATGTCAGATGTTCCTCAATCTAGCAACGCGTCCGGGCCGAGGAAACCCGGATGATTCTGTCTGCTTTTGCAGCGGTGGCCTGGATCATCTTTGCGTTTTGTTCATCGGAACCCAGGGCCCACCGTTGCGCTTCCTGTTCGGTTTTCCCGTGGGCGATGTGGCGGTGTATGAGGCGTTGGATTCGGGTGTCGTCGGCAGGCTCGAGAAACCAGGATTCCGTGAGCATTCCGCGCGCCGAGGGCCACTGGCCTTCGTCCGCCAGGATGTAGTTGCCTTCCGTGATGACAAGTGGTGTGCCGGGGAGCACCGGGATGGCCCCGGCGATCGATTCTTCGAGGTCCCGGTCGAAATGCGGGGCGTAGATGGTCTCATCGACTTTCTGATTTTTGATGCGATGGAGCAGGTTGGCGAAACCGGCGTCATCGAAGGTTTGCACAGCTCCCTTCACCTGGCGCAGCCCGCGATCTTCCAGCAGGCTGTTCGCCAGGTGGAACCCGTCCATCGGTACAAGGACTGCGAGGTCCGCTCCAAGGGCGTCCACCAGTTGAGCGGCGAGGGTAGATTTGCCGGCCCCGGGGGCTCCGGTAATGCCAAGAATTTCCCTGCTGCCGGACAGGGCAAGTTCCTTTGCTCGCTGTATCAGGGACTCGACGGTGACTGTCGGTATCATCGGCTGGTTATCCTTGGGGCTCTCTTAGGGCTGTCGTGTGGAGGTGATGCAACCACGAACGTGTGTCAGGATAGCTGCATTTGCCAGAGAAAAGCCGTTCGACCTCGTCTTACGGCGAGGTTGGGAACAAACTAAGTGCTCAGCAAATTGCCTAGGCGACCACCAGCGGTAACCGAGATTTTAGTCAGAACTGAGTCGTCGAGAACGACGGTTCCTGAGAGCTGCGGCGTTATTGGAAGTGTCGGCTGTCCTGCTCTCAGCTCGGCATTTGTGGTCCCGCGCCGACCAGCTTGCGCTTGGCCGCGATCTCTCCGCGGAGCGCTTTGAGCGCGGCGATGTAGATCTCCGAGAACGTCGGGAACGGCTGGATCGTGTCACCCAGGACGTCGAAGGGTACATGGGCCCGGATCGCCAGCGTTGCCTGCTGCAGCCACTCGCCTGCCTCCGGTCCGAGCGCGTAGGCGCCCGTCAGCCGTTCGCCGTCGCTGAGAAGGGCCATGAAGCCGTTGCTCTCAGCGTACCCGCGGGTGTACGTGGCGGTCTTCGGCAGCTGCGACACCGGAACCGTGGCGCTGAAGCGGCCTGCGGCGGCGCCCACCGCCGCGGCTTGCGGGTCGGTGTAGACAACTCGGGGAACGGCCTCATAGTTCGCCTTGCGCGGCTCGCCCAGGATGTTCGCGGCGACCACGTCGCCCTGATACTTTCCGACGTGCGTGAGCGGCCAGAGCCCGGTGACGTCGCCGATCGCCCACAGACCGTCCGCCGCGCGCAGGTGCGCATCGACCGGGACTCCGTGTGTATCCGGCTCGATGCCCACGGTCTCCAGGCCGATCCCGCGGACCCGGGGGCGCCGGCCCGTGGCGACGAGCAGCCGGTCGCCGCGCAGTTCGCGCCCGTCGTCGAACTCCAGGATGTAGTCCTCACCCTCGCGTCGGGCCCTGGTCGCGTTCGCGGACAGGACGAGCTCGATGCCCTCGCGGCGCAAAATCTCGCCAAGCGCCTCACCCAGCGGCGCAGGCTCCCGGGCGAGGATGTGCTCGGACATGTCCGCAACTGCGACCTCGCCGCCGAGTCGGCGCACGGCCTGGGCCATCTCGACGCCGACGGGCCCGCCACCGAGGATGAGCAGGCGGCGGGGAACGGCCTTCATGGAGGTCGCCTCGCGGTTGGTCCAGACGCCCTCGAGCTCGCGCAGGCCCGGGACCGGCGGCACGACGGGGTCCGCACCGTTGGCGAGGACAACGTGGGCGGCGGTGTGCCGCACGCCGTCGACTTCAACCGCGTGCAGGCCGGCGAGCCGTCCCGTGCCGCGCAGCAGGTCGATGCCGTGACCGGCCAGCCAGCGTTCCTGACCGGCATCGGAGTAGTTCGAGACCATGAAGTCGCGCCAGGCCAGCGCCGCCTCGATGTCGACCTCGGCGGTGGCGGCGGCTTCGCGCGCCGCATGGGCCGCCTCCCCGGGCCGCAGCAGCGTCTTCGACGGGATACACGCCCAGTAGGAGCATTCGCCGCCCACCAGCTCGCGCTCCACTACGGCCACGCGCAGGCCGCCCTCCGCGAGGGCGCCCGCGCAGTGCTCGCCCGGGGAGCCGCCGCCGATCACGATGACGTCGTAGTCGCTGTTCATGTCGGCAGCTCCTCCCCGGCACGCTCGCGGACCATGTAGAGGGCGTACCATTCAGGCCAGTCCGGATCAGCCTTGCCGGTGCGCTGTTCGTGTTCGCCGTGTGCTTTCTCCGCCCGTCTAAGGGCTTCCGCGAGGTCGTTCTCGGACTCGTAGCTCGTTGCCATCGGGTTTTCCTTTCAGCGGCCCGGAAGCCGCGTCTTGATCTCCTGGAGGACCCAGCCGTTGCCGTCCGGGTCGCTGAAGGAGGCGAACGAGCCGTAATCCTTATGTTCCGGAGCTGGCCCGTTGAGGCGTCCCTCGGTCCCGGCGTGATGGAAGACGCCCGAAGCGTCGTGGAACGTCTCGCTGACGTCGACCCCGCGCCCGATCAGGTCGGCCCTGGCCGCGTCGATGTCGTACACCGCCAGATGCAGACCCTGGGCCGAACCCGGTGGCGCCGAGGTGACTCCCTCCCCGAAGATGATCGAGCAGCCGGAACCCGGAGGCGTTAGCTGCATCAGTCGGTAGCCGTCCTCGACGGTGCGTTCGGCGTCGAACCGCCAGCCCAGCGACTCGTAGAAGCTTTTCGCCCGGTCGACATCCGAGACCGGCAGGACCACGACCTCGAGCCTGAACTCCCCGGGCTTCACGGGCGCGCTGCCGGCTGCGGTTGTGCTGCTTGTGTCGACGCTATCCATCTCGGCCTCCCATGAGTCGGGCGCGCCATAGCAGGGCGACACCAGGCTCATGGACCCGGGTAACGCGCACCACCGGCGGTCAGGTTGCCGACGCTGCCGGGGCTGCGTTGCGGGGGTCGCCGCAAGCTCGTTCCTGGTCGCCCCTCGGCCGATCTACGACCGACGACGCTGCCCTCGGGAGCCCACATTTGTCCGATCGGGGGTGAAAGTCAAGGGGAATCTCAACCGCTACAACGTCACGGACCGGTGGCGAAGCTCCAGGGCCTCGGGATGCGCGGCAGTTGAGTCCCGCACCGCGGCGGAGTAGCGTGGCCTCACCGTCAACTCGCATCACCCTGACTTGGGAGCGACCATGCGCTACGTGAGACGTCGGCTGGCTGCCGTCACGGCGGCTCTGGCTGTAAGCGTGCTGAACGGCACCGCCACCAGCCCGGCGTTCGCCGATCAGCGGGGGACCGACAAGACCTCGAGCGCCACCGGGTACGGCGGCGCGGTCAGCACGGTGGACCCGGAGGCATCGGCTGCGGCGATCGAGGTCCTCCACGACGGCGGCAACGCGGCGGATGCCGCCGTCGCCGCTGCCGCGACCCTGGGGGTGACCGAGCCGTACAGCGCAGGAATCGGCGGTGGTGGCTACTTTGTGTTCTATGACGCGAAGCGTGGCCGGGTCGGCACCATTGACGGCCGCGAGACGGCACCGGCAGTAATGCCGCATGACGCGTTCACTGACCCAGCGACCGGCCAGCCTTACCGCTTCACGCCCGAGCTCGTCACGAGTGGCGTCTCCGTAGGCGTCCCCGGCACGCCGGCCACCTGGGAGCGCGCACTCGACCGTTGGGGCACTGTGAGCCTGCACGATGCCCTCGAGCCTGCCATCGACGTCGCGACCCGGGGCTTCGAGGTCGATGAAACGTTCCGCCAGCAGACCCTCGACAACAAGCTCCGCTTCGAGGCGTTCACCTCCACAAGCCGCCTCTTCCTCCCGGGCGGCGACGCACCCGCCGTCGGCAGTGTCCTCCAGAACCATGACCTCGCCGAGACCTACCGGCTCCTCGCGAAGCAGGGCACGCGCGGCTTCTACCGCGGGCCGCTCGCGGCGGAGATCGCGGCCACCGTCCAGGCTCCGCCGAAGACGCCCGGCACGACGCTGCCCGTCCCGGTCGGCCACATGACGACGGCGGACCTCGCCGCATACCGGGTTCTGGACCAGGCGCCCGCGCCCGTGGACTACCGCGGGCTGGACGTCTACGGCATGGCGCCGTCCAGTAGCGGGGGCACCACCGTCGGCGAGGCGCTGAACATCCTGGATACCTTCAACCTTTCCGAGATGTCCGCGCCCGGCGCGCTGCACCACTACCTTGAGGCAAGCGCGCTCGCCTTCGCGGACCGCGGCAAGTACGTGGGCGACCCGGCGTTTGTCGAGGTCCCCACCGCCGCGCTCACCGACCCGCGGTTCGGCAAGGAGCGCTCGTGCCAGATTGACCCGCTGCACGCGGCCGAGAAGCCCGTCGCGCCGGGGGAGGTGTCCTCGTACGACGGCGTGTGCCCAGCTGCCGCCGCGACGCCCGCCGACGAGAAGGACACCGAGGACCTCTCGACGACCAACCTGACGGTCGCGGACAAGTGGGGAAACGTGGCCGAGTACACGCTCACGATCGAGCAGACCGGCGGGTCCGGCATCGTGGTTCCCGGCCGCGGGTTCCTGCTCAACAACGAGCTGACCGACTTCTCAACCGTGTATGACCCGGCCGACCCAAACCGGATCGAGCCAGGAAAGCGTCCGCGCTCCTCGATGTCACCGACCATCATCCTCGAGGACGGCAAGCCGTTCCTCGCGCTCGGCTCGCCGGGCGGATCGACGATCATCACAACCGTCCTGCAGACGATCCTGAACCGCGTGGACCTGGGGATGAGCATCTCGGAGGCGATCGCGGCCCCGCGTGCGTCGCAACGGAACACCGCTCAGGTCGCGGCCGAGCCGGAGTTCATCACCGCGTACGGCAGCCAGCTGGCACCGTACGGTCATGAGCTCACGCCGGCGGGGGACGCGTTCACCTCCGCCGCAGAGATCGGCGCGGCGACGGCAATCGAATTCATGCCCGACGGGCGCATGGTCGCCGCGGCCGAGCCTGTGAGGCGAGGGGGCGGCTCCGCGATGGTACTCAAACGGTCGCAGTGAGGTCTGTCGGCACTTGGCGGTCGGACGCGAGGCAGTTGTCCACGCCAGCGGCCATCACGGCCGCAGGGAGCAAGCCGCATCGTCTCGCTCCTCCTTGACACCGGACCAGCGGAACTGCGGGTCCGGGACATCCGCCGAGCGCGCGGCCAGGGCACCTACCGACGGCGCTCAATCCTTACGGACCTCCACTAGCTGGACATCCAACAGCGCGCCGTCGTCGACGCTGGCCGTCAGGTAGGTGCAGACCGGTTGGCGACGGCGGTCGGTGGGGGAGCCGGGATTCAGCAAGCGGAGGCCCTTCGGGGCGGTTGTGTCCCAGGGGATGTGGCTGTGGCCGAACACCAGTACGTCGGCGTCCGGGTACAGTGCCTCCGACCGTTCCTCCCGGCCTCGGGCCGGGCCCGTCTCATGCACCATGGCGAACCTCACGCCGTCCAAGGTCACGGCCGTGGTTCCCGGCAGACGCCGGCGCAGCTCTGGGCCATCGTTGTTGCCATGGACGGCGATAAGCCTGCGGCTGCGGTGCTCAAATTCGTCCAGCAGGGAGGCCGTCACCCAGTCGCCGGCATGGAACACCACATCGGCGCTCTCGACGGCGGCCCACACCTGGGAGGGAAGCATCCGGGCCCGGTTGGGAACGTGGGTATCGGCGACGAACAGGAGGCGTAGCGGCATAGCGGAATCCTCCCACGAAAGCCGTGCGCCCGCCCGGCGTGACGGGCCGATGCGGGAGGCGCAGCTCCGTGCGGATGTTTCTTCGCGACGGTTGATCGGCCAGTATGGTTTCCACCAAGTGGGCGGGCAATTCGACGGCGCTTGTTCCGTTGGGCTTCACCACAGGCCTCCTCCAGTAAGGACGAAGCAATGGAAACGAAAATCACGCTGATCATCGATAACCCCGCCGAGCCGGAGGTCTTCGAACGGGAAATGCCGACAATCCTTGACCGCGCAGAAGTACTGCCCGGACTCCTCCGCCTCGAATCAGCCAAAGTGTGGCCAAAGGAAGACGGCACCGAAACGCCCGCGTACCGCACACTGGACCTCTACTTCGAGGACTACGGCTCCGCCTCGCATGCTGTGAGCACGGCCGCAGCGGCCGCGTTCTTCGAAGTACTCTCCAGCGTCGGCGGTACCTTCACCGGGCTGTTCTCTGAAGTGGAATCCCGCCTGCCACGGTCACGGCGCTGATGGATTTGCCGGGCGCTGGCACAAATTTGCGGGGTCAGCAGTTGGGCGAGTCGAACTCGTACGCCCCCGAATCGGCGGCGGGCGTTCCGGCGCAGTCCCCGTTCTGGGGCACTGGACGACCGTCCAGGTCAAAGGCGGAGGGGCTGGTTCCCGCGCGGTCGATTGCCGGGCTGGCGCTGGTTAGGTGGAGATTGCTCGGCGCGTTCACGAAACGTGCCGACGCGGTGGTCGACGTGCTGTGACGCACGATGTTGGTCGGCCCGTTCAGGACATTCTGCCTTTCGGTCCAGCCGTTGCCGTTCATCCACAGGGAGTTCTTGGCGCCTACCAGGATGTTGGCACGGATCACCGTCGATGAAGGGCAGCTCGCGTGGCAGACGACGGCCTCCGACTGCGGACCGTTCAGATAGACGGTGTTGAACTCAAAAACAGTGCCGTTCGTGGGCCCGAATGAGGTGCCTGGCCCGCGGGCGATCAAGCCCTTGGCCTGGGAGCAGTTGGCACCACAGGTTGAACGGGCCAGGTTGTAGCGGAAGGTGTTGCCGTCCGCAGTTCCCGAGGACTTTCCGATCTCGGAAAAGGCTTTGTTGTCCAGGGCCACATTGTGGTGGATGTTGTTCCGGTTGCCGTTGTAGATTTCGAAAGCACTGCCGTCGCGGCCGTAATCCAGGGAGGACGCGTTGGAGCCGCTGACCGTGTTGCCGGAAAGCTCATTGTCATTGCCGTTGATCAGCACGCCGAAGGCGCCCGAGTCGTCACTGCAGTTCGCTGCCTGGGGGGTTCCGCAATTCGTGCCGCGCGTATTCACATTCATGATGTTGTTGTTCGTCAGCACATTGCCGCTGTATCTCCCGAAGTCGGACCCGGAGCCTGCCTTGATGCCCACCGCATTGTTGGAGGCGCTGGAGTTCCGGACCGTATTGCGGTCGCCCGTGATGCTGATGCCCGCGTAGCCGCAGGAGAAACCGCGCAGTCCGTCAACAATGGTGTAGTTGCCGTTGACCCTGATGCAGTTTCCCGATCTGCCGCCGGTAATCGTCGGGGCGTTGCCGGTTCCGTAGCCATTCAGGATGATGGGAGCGGCGGCCGTCCCGCTCTGGTTGGCCACAATGCCTCCGGACCAGGTATCTCCCCGGCGGAAGCGGACGGTGTCGCCGGGTCTGAGGACGGTGGAGTTTAGCTTTGACAGTGACCTCCACGGTGTCGAGCTTGAGGTTCCCGTACTGCTGTCGTTCCCCGCGGCGCTGACGTAGTAGGTGGTACTCACAGCCGAGGCTGGAGCCGAGATTCCTGCAACCAACCCGCTGACCATGAGGAAGGTCATGAGCACGGCTGCGGTGGCGGACTTGATCTTCATCTTGATTCCTGCTCCCAGGCCACGAGTCGAGACTAAGGTAGGCGCAGGACCTGTACTTTTCCTTATGTGGGCCTGGCGCCCGACTCTGGGAGCTGGGCAGCGACCGGCCCGCCGTCGTCGACGCCTGCCGTCTGGTAGGTGCACACGGGGGCCGGGCGTCCGCCGGTGTGGCTACCGCGCCCGCAGGGGAGGGGAGCCGGCAACGCCGGCGCCTCTTGCCATCCCTTCGAGGACCTCGGCTATGGCCTGAAGCGACGAGCGGGCGGGGGACCAGCCGAGTTCCTCCCGGGCGCGGGTGGTGTCCATAATGGGCGCCCCCCCGGCCATGTCCACCCAGCCAGCATCCGTCGCCTGCAGGTGAGCCCTCCAGCTGAGATCGACGACGGCCCGCAGCAACCCGAGGGGAAGGGGCATGATGCGCCGCGCGCCCAGCAGCCAGCCCAGCGCGTTCGGGTCGATCACAGGTTCGGCGGCGACGTTGAATGCCCCGGAGGCCCTTTGTCGCAGGACGCGCCAGTAGGCGTCGGCGACGTCATCGGCATGCACTGCCTGGAAAACGAACGCCTGTGGAACGGGCAGGAGCGGAATGCGGGGCTTGGCCGGAAGAACCCGTGGTATCAGCCGGCCCAGAAAGTACTTTCCGATTTCGCTGCCGGCGTCCTTCTGGAAAATCAGGCCGGGGCGGAGCCTGGCGACCGTGATTTCCGGGTTCGTGGCTTCGAATTTCGTCAACAGGGCTTCCTGCCGGGCCTTGTGCCTACTGTAGTGGGATCCCGGAATGCCACCCACCGGCCAGTCTTCGGCCACCCTCCGGTCCTTGTCCGCCCGTGAGTAGGCGCCAACGGATGAGGCACAGACGAAGTGCCGGACGCCTGCCCTCCTCGTGGCAGTCAACATATTCGCTGTGCCGGTCACGTTCGTTCTGAAGAGCTCGTCCGGCCGGTGGTTGGGCTGGATCTGCCAGGCGAGGTGGACCACCGCTTCGGCACCCTGCAGGACGGCTTCCAGACGCGGAACGTCCACAGCCGCGCCAACGTCGGCGCTGTGCCACTCCACGCCCTGGTACGGCGGAACGAGGGAGTCCGGATGGCGCCGGGAGATTCCCACAAGCTGCAGGTCCTGGCCTTCGGCCTTCGCCGCGGCCAGCCGCCTCAGCAGGGCTGTGCCGGCGTTGCCTGTGGCTCCGGTGATGACGATCCGCATGTCTTCCCCCTGCTCGTCCGGACGTACGCCGTCGAAGTTCATGGCCCGCCGCTGTCGCGTGAGGGAACTCCTGATCCAAGCAGAAATTACCACGGCCTCCATATCGGCGATAGGCAGCCAGAAAAGCCGTCGCGGCCGGCGGGCCGCCGCCCAAGCTGTCGCAGAGCCGCCCCGCATGGCACGATAAGCCTGTATTCCCCGTCCTCGAGCGAACACGCCTCGCGGGGTTAACTTGCGCGAGGGATTTGGACATCAAAGAGCAACTGAGAGAAGCCGTGGACACGGCCGAGCAGGTCACCAATTCACGGCCGCTCGAAGTGATGGCGCGGGCCGGTTTTGCTGTTAGCGGTATTCTCCACTTCCTGGTGGGCTCCATCGCCATCCGACTCGCCATGGGCGGCAGCGGGAAGGCCGACGTGAGCGGTGCTGTGCAGGAGTTGGCCGGCCAGCCGGCCGGACCTGTCCTGTTGTGGAGCAGCTTTGCCGCGTGTTTGGCGCTGACGCTGTGGCAGATCAGCGACGCCATCTTCGGCTTCGGTCACCTGCCGAAACGGAAGAAGGTCGGGCAAAAGCTCAAGGCCGCAGGCCAGGCCGCGGTTTACCTCGCCTTCGCGGGGACGCTCGCTTCCTTTGCGATGGGAACGGGGACAGACAACAGCACGTCAGCCACCGACCTCACCGTCGCCCTGATGAGGGCACCGGGCGGTGTCGCGCTATTGGCCATCGTCGGGGCGGCTGTGGCCGTGACGGGTGTCATCTATGCCGTCCGCGGCTTCCGCGCATCTTTTGGGAAATGCATCAGTTGGCCCGCCGGGGGCACCGCCCGGTCCGCGGTGAAGGCCCTTGGAACCGCCGGCTACGCAGCCAAGGGCGTCGCCTTGTTCCTGGCGGGCCTGCTGATCACCATCTCCGCCGTGACGGCGCAGCCGGAGGAGTCCACCGGGCTCGACGGCGGGCTGAAGGCGCTGCGGGAGCAGCCGTTCGGCCTATTTCTGCTGGCCGCCGTGGGCCTCGGCCTGATTTGCTACGGCATCTTCATGGCCATGCGCTCCAAGCTGGCGAAGATGTAACCCGTGCCATCCGACGGCGATGGCGCCCCCGGCCGGTTGCCTTCCGAAAGCAAGTGGACATGCTCCCGCCGCCCGGACGGTCCCGTTAGCTGAGCCCTGTCCGGCCGGGCCCAGCCGGAGGGCCTCGCCGGCTAAGGCACGACGACACTCCCGACAGGCCGGGCGCACCTTCCGCAGCATACGGGGTCCCTCTCGACACCCACTGCCCAGCATGCTTAGCATTAAGGGCGCGATCAACCTCGAGGCAACATCCAGACGGACACGGCCCAAGTTTCCCTACGGCCGGTGGCCTCCGTAACTCTACGGTCCACGAACACCCGTTCCGCGGGTAGCCCGGACCGCAAGCGGTGTCCCCGATTACTGGGCTCCACACCATTTGTCGCGTTCCCACGGCACGCGTACACGGTTGTTAATCCTTCCAACGAAGGGCCAAGCCATGCTCAGAAAAACCATCGCCGTCGGAGGGCTCGCGGCAGCTGGACTGCTCGGAAAACGGGCACTGGATACGCTGAAAACCCCAGGCCCCAAACGGGATGCGTCACGTGATTTATCGCGATGGCGGGCGGTGACAGTGAACGTGCCGCCGGAACAGGTTGCCCCCGATGGTAAGTATCCCGAACCGTTGGCCGAATTGGGCGACAAGGTTGAATTGAAAGTCAGCTCCGCCGCCGGCGCCCGGGGAACGGAACTGGCCGCGAGGGCGGCGGCGGGCTGGCGCGCCGCCGACGGCAAGGATCTGGCAGGGCAAATACGAAAAGCACTCCGCCAGTCAAAGATGCTCTTGGAGACCGGGGAGATTCTTCGCAACGAGCCCATGCCTCACGGCAAAAGGCCAGCCACGCCCGCGGGCAAAATTGTCGATGAATGGGAGAAACGCGCGCAGGAAGGCGGGATCCTGTGAAAGCCCTGACTTGGCAGGGAGTGAACTCCCTGCAAATTGAAAATGTTGACGATCCGAAGATCCTCAACACACAGGACATAATTGTCGATGTCTCACTCACGGTCACGTGTGGGTCCGACCTTCACCTTCTCGGCGGCTATATTCCGACGATGCGCGGGGGAGACGTCCTCGGGCACGAGTTCATGGGTGAAGTGGTCGAGGTCGGGTCTGCGGTGGCCCGCCACCGTGTAGGGGACCGGGTCGTCGTCTGTTCCTTTATCTCGTGCGGCAACTGCTGGTACTGCAAGAATGGACTGTTCTCGGCCTGCGATAACGGCAACCCGAATGACGCAATTCCTGAAACCATGTGGGGCGCCTCCCCGGGAGGCTGCTATGGGTACTCCCATGCCATGGGCGGGTGGGCCGGCAGCCATGCCGAATACATTCGCGTCCCCTACGCGGACGTGGGCGCATTCCAGGTTCCGGACGGCGTCAGCAACGAACGCGCCTTGTTTGCGTCGGACTCGGCGCCCACCGGATGGATGGGAGCCGACCTAGGCGGGGTGAAGTCCGGAGACGTCGTCGCCGTTTGGGGTGCCGGTGCCGTGGGGCAGATGGCCGCCAGGGCCGCGGTCCTCCTGGGCGCCGAACGGGTGGTGGTGATTGACCGCTTCCGGTACCGCCTGGATCAGGTGGAGCAGTACATCGGCGCCGAAACTCTGGACTACACCCAGACCGAGGTCCTTGCCGAGCTGAAGGAAATGACCGGGGGCCGCGGCCCGGACGTGTGCATCGAGGCCGTCGGCATGGAGGCCCACAGCACCGGCCCCGACAACGTCTACGACCAGGTCAAGCAGCAGCTACGACTGCAGACGGACCGCCCCACCGCCGTCAGAGAAGCCATCCGCGCCTGCCGCAAGGCCGGCAGCGTCTTCGTGCTCGGGGTCTTCGGCGGGCTCGTCGACAAGTTCCCGCTGGGTGCGCTCATGAACAAGGGCCTGACCCTCCGTTCGGCGCAGCAGCACGGCCAGCGTTATATCCCCATGCTGCTGAAAAGAATGGCCGCCTCCGAACTCAAGACCGAGCACCTGGCCACCCACGTCATGCCCCTGACAGAGGGCCCCAAGGGCTACGAGCTGTTCAAGAACAAGAAGGACAACTGCGTACGCGCCGTATTCGCGCCCTGACCCGAAGGCGTCTGACTGGGGGCAGGGCGTCATTCCTGAGCGGAAAAGAGGTTCGCACGGCAGCCCATGGCCGCTGCCGTGACCTTCGATAGATGCAGAAGAGGCAAACGATGGATGGTCAAACAGCGGAGCTGCCTGTTGGGCAGCCTGTCGGGGAGCTCGAAGAGGTCGTCCGATTCCACGGCGCGATGCCGACCGGTGTGACCGTGTCGCATCAGGGGCGGATATTCGTGAACTTCCCCAAGTGGGGTGACGATGTCCAGTTCACCGTGGCCGAGATCCGGAATGGTGAACCGGTGGCCTACCCCGATGAACGGATCAACCGGACCGATCCGGACGACCTTGCGGGCACCCTGGTCTCGGTGCAGAGCGTGGTCGTAGACCCCTCCGACCGGCTGTGGATCCTGGACACCGGAAGTCCGCTGTTCGCCCCGACGGAGTACGGCGGACCAAAACTGGTGTGTGTTGACCTGATCAGCAATCAGGTCGTCAAGACAATCCTGTTCCCGCAGGATGTTGCCCTGCCCACCACTTACCTCAACGATGTCCGTTTCGACCTGCGCCGCGGCACCGAGGGCATCGCCTACATCACCGACTCCTCGAACAAGGGGCCGAATGGGATCGTCATGACCGATCTGGCGACGGGCCAGAGCTGGCGTCACCTGCATGATCATCCGTCGACAAAGGCCGAGGAGCTGAACGATTTTGTCCCGGTTGTCGAGGGACGGCCCGTGAACCGCAAACCCGACGGATCCGTCGGGGCGGCACTTGCGATGGGTTCGGACGGCATCGCCATCGGTGCAGACGGGACACGGCTGTACTATTGCCCGCTCGCCAGCAGACGGCTCTACAGCGTGGCCACCGATGCGCTGGCTGACCGGTCGCTGGACGATGACGCAGTGTCCGCAACCGTGGTCTTTGAGGGTGATAAGGGCGGAGCCAGTGACGGCCTGGAATCGGACGCGGCGGGATACCTCTACGCGACCAACTACGAGCACAACGCGGTCCTTCGACGTCCCGCGGACCAGCCCGGGGCATGGGAGACGGTGGCGCAGGATCCCCGGTTGCTGTGGCCGGACACCCTCTCGATCGCCCGCGACGGCTGCCTTTACGTCACTGCCAATCAGCTGCACCGACAGGCGGACTATCGGCAAGGCGAAGATCAGCGGGTCAAGCCCTACGTCCTGTTCCGGATCCGCATCGGTGCGGAACCAGTCCTGTTGCGGGGGAAATAAGCGAGGCAAAGACGGTCCCTGGGACCGAACAGCCCCTCCCGCTACAGGAACAAGGAGGCTCCTCATGGCCGTCAACATCTTCGCCATCACCTCGTACGCCTACCAAGTGGGATACAGGAACACGGCGACATACGCCGGGATTACGATCCAATACCAGGGCCGCCTGTCCGCCCGGGGTGCGAACGGCGAGCAGTTGACCATCTATGGATTGCGTCCCGACAGTCCCGTGCCGGCCGACCCCTACTGCAACGACACACGGACTCAGGGGGCCATCTTTGTCCCCTTCGCTGACTTGCACAACTATTGGAACATCGTCCGAAGCGAGGAGCCGGTGTACGCCAGGTTGGACCTGGCCCTCGGGATGTTTTTGTTTACCGGTCCGGAGCCGGCAGGGGAGGATGAAGGCTCCTAAGCGCCCGAGGCCCACTTTCAGCCGGCAGGAGATCAGGGCCCGGCACGTTCTGCTTCGAGACGGCGGTGAACGGCGGCCCGCGGTTCTGCCCATTGCTTATTGCCAAGGTGACCTCAGAGGGTCAAATTGAAGTAGGTCCCGTCGAGGTCGGGCGTCCGGCCGCCGACCTTCGGGGAGCCGTACCTGCTGTGAAAATAAACCATGAGCACGACTTCTGACGAAGTGTTCGGCGTCGCAGTGATCCTCTACATGCTGGTGGCCGTGTCCGTGGTCAGCGTGCTCTCGCCCACCGAGCTCAAGGGGATCAGGGAGGCCGAAGGTGCCGCGCTCCTCGAAGTCGTGCACAAGGGCTCGCCGGACTTCCCGATCGATAGGATTTTCCCGTTCCTCGCGGTCTTCGCGGTCGCCAACACCGCGTTGATCAACATGCTGATGGCCAGCCGCCTGATCTACGGCATGGCGCGCCAGGACGTCCTGCCGCGACCGCTGGGAAGGGTGCTGCCGGGGCGTCGTACGCCGTGGGCCGGCATCGCGTTCTCGACAATCCTCGCGCTGGGGCTGATCTGGTACGTCACCAGCGACCCGGACAGCAACATCGTCGCGAACCTCTCCGGCACGACGGCGTTCCTGCTGTTGTGCGTGTTCACCGTGGTGAACGCGGCCTGCGTCGTACTCCGTGGCCAGAGGGACCACAACCGCCAGGTGTTCTTCACCTCGCCGGGACCGCTGCCGATCGTCGCGGCCGTGCTGTGTGCCTTCCTCGCCGGCCCGTGGGTCGACCGGGACGCCATCCAATACCAGATTGCCGGGGGGCTGATGGCGATCGGCGTCGTCCTGTGGCTCATCACCCGCTTGATCAACAGGATGACCAACACCGGGCCGGGCGAACCGGTCGGCATGCAGAACATCGGCCGGGACGATCATGTCCCGCCGCCGCCACCAGCCAGCCGCTGACCTCGTGTCGCAGGCCGCAGCCCGAAATGGTTCCGAAGAATGCCGCGGGAGAAAGCGTGTGGAAGCCTCAGCCTAGGCAGCGGACCCCGACCCGGAGGCTAAGCGGAGTTGGCGTTGCTGGTACCGGGGCCGGCATCGATTGCGGCGGCAAGCAACCGATCGAAGCTGTCGGTCCCGTTCTCTGGAGGGATTACGGTAAAGACCGCGCGCCATTTCCCGGGCGTGTTTTTCTTGGGTGTTGACGCCAGTTCTACCTGCAGATTCAATCCGGGCACCCCGTTGACGAGAAGCGGAAGCTGCTCGCCGCTCTTGACCATCTGCCGGAGTTGCCGGACCGAGAGTTGGTCGCCGGGAGCGCTTGTCACTTCAACGATTGTGTCGTTAACCTTCTTGGTCAGCCCCCGCATAAAACTCCTCTGGCTGGAGACCGTGGGAATCGTGAGGATCCCGGCGAAGACGGCCGTGAACATCGCAAGGGCACCGAAACTTCGGAGTCCGGGTATGAAGACCATCAAAACCAGGCACAGAATCAGACCAAGGACACTGAATATGACGAAATGGATAAGAGCTTCGCCTGGATTCTTCGACCAGCGAACAAGAGCGACGGTGTTCTCGCGGGGCTGATCGTGCTCTGAATTCTGCATGTTTAGTGCCCCTTCACTTCCATGAGCGCTTCCGCCAAGATGACGGCCTCGCGTGCTTCCTTGAGATCCCTATGCAGGCCCAGATCGGGAATGGTTGCTGCGGCACCGGTCGAGCCGGCAAGTTCAGACAAGACCCTGGTCAGGTTTTCTCGGTCTTGTGACAGCCTCCGGGACGAATTCAGTTTGGCTCTGCTCATCTCAAGCTCCAGGAGGGATTTCGCGATTGCGTCGCGCTGTCCTTGCATGACCGATATTTTCTCCGTGACGCGCTGGGCGCGGTTCCGGAGCATCGATTCCATTTTCGCTGCCATGTCATGGAGCTCGCTCAGCGCGGCGTATGCCTGTGGCGTCCCAGAGTGGCGGGCCAGCTGCTCGCTGACGTGGACGCGACGTCGTTCCCATTGCCGGACGGCGGATTGGTATGGTCCCAAGAGCAACGAGACAGCCGTCAGCGCCTTGTCCAGCGACCGGGCCCGCGCGCCCAGGCTTGTCGTGGCGGTGTCCAACCTCGAGAGGAATGCGGCGTAGTTGTCAGGGGGCGGGGTGCCGTGGAGATTCATGTCTCACCCGCACCCAATTCCGCCGCCCTCACGGCCGGCCTGTCAGCACACTGCGGACGGCGGGTTCTTCGTCGCCATAATGCGACCCAACGCTCATGGCAAGAGAATAGAGGCTCCGGGCTCGATGGCATAGGGTTTTGCTTTTGCCCTGCATCAGCGCTCAGGGCTGTCGAACTACTTCTCGGCGCCGCCATGTAGGCCGTCGTCACTGCTGTCGCTCCACCGCGTTCGCGCAGCATCCTCTGGAGGCAGGTCCAAGTTCCCGAGCGCCTCCACCATCGAGGGCTCCCCGCGGGGGACGCGGTAAGTGTCCGGCCGGATGCCGTGGGCCTGTTCCTCGATCAGAGCCTGCTCCTCGCTAAAGCGAATTGCATTCGCCTCATCAGCGGTGTCGCCCCGGATGTCCTCGCGGATCTTTGACGGGTCCGGAGCTACAAAGCCGTCTTCGCTGCTGCCCTTACCGGTCATGTTTTCATCCTTTTCCTCAGCTTCGCTCCTTTCATCGTATGCCGGGCAGTACGGCTAAGATCCGGTCGCGGTCCAGCGGTTTCGGGAGGGCCGCAGAGGCGGGAACCCCGAGCGCCTGCTCGGCGATCCAGACCGCTGCGGATCATGCCTCCTCCAGGGCAGTGCGCAGCTCCAGGGGTAGGGGCTCGGGCGTGCCGTCCGCCCGACGTTGCTGTCCCTAGGGAAGGATTTTCAGCGCCGTGTCCCAGTTGAAGCGCGGGTGTTCGGGATTGACCTGAAGCCCCATGACAACGAGCATAAAGGCTTCCAGTTCACGGGCCCGGCGGAGCGGGCCGGAGTCGATCGGGCGAAGGCCGGAAGCGGCCACGACGGCGCTGAGCCGGGCCTTCGCTTCTTCGGAGTCCCCGGCGATGAAGACATCCAGCGGAACCGAGCCGACAGCACCCTTCTCCCGGGGGCCGGCGAAACAGGTGTTGAAGGCCTTGACGACAGGAACATCGTCCGGCAACAGATCCGCGACTTCTTCGGCTCCCGATGTTCCGCTGGGAACAGTCAGGCGGTCGAAGTTGGCGGGATCTACGGTGTTGCTGATGTGGACGACGACTTTGCCGGCAAGCTGCGAAGAGTAGTCGCTGACGACCTTCTTCGCTGCGTCGTGGGATATGGCGAGGATGACGATGCGGCCCTCCAGTGCGTCGCCCGGGGCCGCCGCCGTCGCCCCGGCCCCTAGGTCTTCAACCAGTTCCTCCGTCTTGATCGTGTTGCGTCCGACAATCTGCACTGATTTTCGTGCGTGGATCATGCGGAAGCCGATTGCGCGGGCCAGTGGCCGCTTCCGATGATGGTGATATCTGACATCGCCATGGCCTTTCATGAGTACTGAGGTTTGGCTCCCGGCTGCGAATGACTTTCAATACGTGCGTTTCGGCGGCAGGGGAGAAGGTGTCGTATGTGTCCAAGACCTGATTCAGGATGAAAGCAAGCGCGGGGCGAACTCCCCGGACGGGGACTTGTGATGGCCTCGATGCTATCCGCGGCGGACCGCCATCGCTAGGGTTTTTGGTTACTGGACCCACTCGGCGGGCTGCTCTTGACCGCAAGCCCTCAAGCCCTATCCACCCCCGCTTCCTTTGACGTCCCGGCGACGCGGGCCAGCGTGGAATGAGCCGTAGTGATCACCAGAGTCCTCGTGCACGATCGTCCTGTCAACACTTCGCCGAAGTTCGCTCGCCGTCGATCGGGCTGCTGACGGGTACCGCCGCCGCCAGCACTGCCCAAGAGAACGACGGCGGGAGGTTCCGCCGTCGTCCTCTCGTGTCTAGGGCTGCCTAGACGGGCATGCAGAATTCTGGAACGGCAGGGCGATCACAGGTAGCTTTTGACGCTAGCGCGAAGGGCCTCGGTGTGCTCGTAAATCTCTTCCAGTGAGCCAATGGGAACCCGGGTTTCCTCTTTGTCGGCGCCGAACAGCCCGATGTATTTCTGGGTGCGGTTAAAGTGGAGCCGCGCAATAGGTTTCCGGTTGTTGTCGTCGAGCAATACGGCGAAGTACGACTTGGCATCCCGCTGGGCCACGCGGGAGGGTTTGACTTCGCTGCAAACGATGGCGCGCACAATCTGGTAGCCCTCGATTTCCTCCAGAGTCGTCTCGATGCCGTCGGCGTCGGCGAGGTCGGCCTCGGCGACAGGCGCGCTGGTGACCGTTGCGGCGGCGGTAGCTTCATCGTTCTGCGGGAAACTGGGAGCCCCGAGAGCCTTCTTGAGGCGCTCGTTGACCTGGTCGTTTAGGACCTGCTTCGACGCCTTGGCCACCAAAGTGGTGAATTGCTCGCGCACCTTTTGGGTGTACGCGCCGGAGTACACCCGGGCTGTGAGGAATTTAATCCATTCGTCTTCCGGTTCCTTGAACTGGGCGGCCAAGGTTCTTTTGAGTTCGCCGATGTACTTCAGTTCCCCGGCGGCGCTGATGATCGAGTCGAGGTCGAAAACGTCCTTGGACAGTTTCTGTAGCTCAGGGATGAGCGACTCGTCTATGTCGTTCAGATCCAGGACCAGGAACGGCTTCGCGTCCATTCT
>JAODMV010000276.1 GCA_025464875.1 Arthrobacter sp.
CCGTCACGCTTGGAGCGTGCATCCATGACAACGATGCGGTAGTACGGTGCGCGCATCTTACCGAAGCGCTTAAGGCGAATCTTTACGGCCACTTTTGTGGTCACTCCTGTTTCTGAAACGGGGTCGAACCCGGCGTTCTGCACCCGTGGGGCGGGCCATACTGGCGGGTTCTAAAGGACAAGATCCGGACGCGGAGAGAGGGGCCACGCAGATCGAGTACCTGATCATTGTGCCAGATCAGCGTCCTTAATTCGACTTGGCGCCCGCACTCAGTGCAAAACTCAGTGCAAAGTCCAGTCCGATGGGACGCAATTCGAGCTGTTTTCGCGGTCAGGACGCCCAGACGTAGAGTCCGGACTTCGCGGCGGGGTCGACGGTGGACGCCAGTTCCGCGAGCTGCCGGACATAGGTCCGGGCCTGGTCCGCGCCGAAGGGCATGTCCTCCTCGGCGGCCCAGCCCGCGGCCACCTCGTCCAGGACGACGCCCTCGCCTTCGGTCTCGTAGCTGAGCAGTTCCGCCAGCACCCGGACCATGGCGTCCGGCACGCCGAGCAGCGCGTCGCTGGCCACATCCACCATGACCAGCTCATAGTCCGCCCCGGCGGCGTGCACGGCGGACCCGGCGAGGTCGCCGAGCCGTTCGATCTCGAAGTCGCTGATCTCCGGGATCCTCACGGCCTCCGGGGCGGCCGGGCCGCCGCTTTCAAGGGCCGCAGCGCGCTTGAGGGCTTCATCGTGGGTGGACACAAAGATTTCGGTGAAGCCCATGGCACGGATTCCTTAGTTTTTCGGCGTTGACTTGCTCGGCGGGAGGGCCGTCGCGGCGGCCGGCACTGCCCGGGCGGGAGTGCCGCGCCCCCGGCTTTAGCCTAACCGTTTCAGCCCAACCGGCCGAACTGGCGGGTCAGCGCACGGCAACACGGAGGCGGTTGCGCCACGGGTCCTCGAAGCGCAGTTCGGCTCCCGTGTGGTGTGACTGGACGCCGGCGAGCTTAAGGCGGTCGGCGAGGGCTCCGACGTCGTCCCCCGCGGGCACTTCGATCAGCACCTCGCCCAGGCCGAGGGTGTCGCGCCGGGGGCCGGCGCCGCGGCTGTTCCAGACGTTCATGGCCATGTGGTGGTGGTAGCCGCCGGCGGAGACGAACAAGGCCTGGCCGTGCCAGCCCGCGGTCTTCTCGAAGCCGAGGGTGTCCACGTAGAAGTCGTGGGCGGACTGGACATCCCCCACCTGCAGGTGGACGTGCCCGACGCCGGCCTCGGTCTCGCGCTGGCCGGTCACGGCCTCCTCGGTGAGGAACTGCTCCAGGTAGCGCTGCGGCGGCAGGGCAAGGCTGTCCATGACGACGTTTTTGCCTTCCCAGGACCAGGCTTCGCGGGGGCGGTCCCAGTACAGCTCGATGCCGTTGCCCTCGGGGTCGGTGAAGTAGAAGGCCTCGCTGACGAGATGGTCCGCACTGCCGGCGAAGGACTGCGGCTCGAACTGTGCGGCGCTGGCCACGGTGGCGGCCAGGGAGGGCTGGTCCTCGAAGAGCAGGGCGGTGTGGAAGAGTCCGGCCTCGCCGCGGGAGGGCAGGCTCAGCCCGGGCGCGGGGGCCAGGTGGACCAGCGGCTTCTGCCGGCGGCCGAGGTACAGGCCGCCGTCCTGCTCGGCCACGATGTCGAGGCCGAGGGCGCGCTGGTAGTAGTCCGTCATGAGCTTCATGTCGCCCACCTTGAGCATCACGGTGCCCATCGTGAGTTCGGCGGGAAGAAGGTCCTGGTTCGTGGCTTCAGCAGTCATTTCAACGCTCCGGAGGTTCAGCGGTCACCGACCTTCGATGACCTTGCATACGGTTAAATTACTTGAAGCTTCAATTTATTCCTAATGAGCGGGCTCGTCCCCCACACCACGATACGGCCCCTGACAGCAACCACGGCTGCTGCCTGTGGTAGCTTCAGTTACGACCACACGGGTGCCCCTGCAGGGGCTGAGATCGGGCTGACGCTGCCTGCGACCGTTGAACCTGTCCGGGTAATGCCGGCGAAGGAAGTGAGTAATTCCGTGAATGCGCAATCTGCCCAGCACAGCCCTATCCAGATTCAGCCGGCCGCCACAGAACCGGCGGCCCCAGAACCATCGCCGACGCAGTCGTTGAAGTCCCATTCCTTGGCATTCACGACCGACGAAGAACACGGCATCCGCGTTCCGGTGACAGAAATCGCCCTCGCGGATTCTCCCGGCGGCGCCGCCAATGCCCCCTTCCGCGCCTACCGCACGGCAGGGCCCGGCAGCGATCCGGTCCGCGGGCTGGAGCCCGTCCGCGCGCCATGGATCGCCGCCCGGGACGACACCGAACCGTACAGCGGCCGTGAACGGAACCTGCTCGACGACGGCAGGTCCGCCGTGCGCCGAGGGGCCGCGTCGGCCGAGTGGAAAGGCGTCCAGCCGGAACCGCGCCGCGCCGTCGAGGGCAGGACCGTCACCCAGATGCACTACGCACGGCAGGGCGTCATCACCCCGGAGATGCGCTTCGTGGCCCTGCGCGAGAACTGCGACGTGGAGCTGGTCCGCAGCGAAGTGGCGGCGGGCCGGGCCATCATCCCGAACAACATCAACCATCCCGAGTCCGAGCCCATGATCATCGGCAAGGCCTTTCTGGTGAAGATCAACGCCAACATCGGCAACTCCGCCGTCACCAGCTCGATCGCGGAGGAAGTGGACAAACTGCAGTGGGCGACGCGGTGGGGCGCGGACACCGTCATGGATCTTTCCACCGGGGACGACATCCACACCACTCGCGAGTGGATCATCCGCAATTCCCCGGTCCCGATCGGCACGGTGCCGATCTACCAGGCGCTGGAGAAGGTCAACGGTGAGGCCAACGCCCTCACCTGGGAGATCTTCCGCGACACCGTGATCGAGCAATGCGAGCAGGGCGTGGACTACATGACCATCCACGCCGGCGTGCTGCTGCGCTACGTGCCGCTGACCGCCAACCGGGTCACCGGCATCGTGTCCCGGGGCGGTTCCATCATGGCCGGCTGGTGCCTGGCGCACCACCAGGAGAACTTCCTCTACACCCACTTTGACGAACTCTGCGAAATCTTCGCCCAATACGACGTGGCGTTCTCACTCGGAGACGGCCTGCGGCCCGGCGCGACAGCCGATGCGAACGACGCCGCGCAGTTCGCCGAGCTGGACACCCTGGCCGAGCTCACCAAGCGCGCCTGGGAGTTCGACGTCCAGGTCATGGTGGAAGGCCCGGGGCACGTGCCGTTCCACCTGGTCCGGGAAAACGTGGAGCGCCAGCAGGAACTCTGCCAGGGCGCCCCGTTCTACACGCTGGGGCCGCTGGTGACGGATATTGCCCC
Source organism: Arthrobacter sp. (assembly GCA_025464875.1). GTDB lineage: Bacteria > Actinomycetota > Actinomycetes > Actinomycetales > Micrococcaceae > Arthrobacter. The sequence goes on from JAODMV010000276.1 coordinate 3,352, forward strand.
CGGCTACGACCACATCACCTCGGCGATCGGGGCCACGGAGATCGCCCGCTACGGCACCGCGATGCTCTGCTACGTCACGCCCAAGGAACACCTCGGCCTGCCGAACAAGGACGACGTCAAGACGGGCGTGATCACCTACAAGATCGCCGCGCATGCAGCCGATCTGGCCAAGGGCCACCCGGGAGCACACGAACGCGACGACGCCCTGTCCAAGGCCCGCTTTGAATTCCGGTGGCGGGACCAGTTCGCGCTGTCCCTGGATCCCGTGACCGCCGAGGCCTTCCACGATGAGACGCTGCCCGCGGAACCGGCCAAGACCGCGCACTTTTGCTCCATGTGCGGTCCGAAGTTCTGCTCCATGCGGATCAGCCAGGACATCCGGGACGAGTACGGCTCGGCAGAGGCGCAGGCAGCTCTCGCCGATCTGGCGGCGGGCATGCGGGAGAAGAGCCAGGAATTCCTTGCCTCAGGCGGCAAGGTTTATCTTCCGGAGCTTACCGTCGGCCGCCCGCTTAACTGAGGACCGTCGCTCTGGACGTTCACGCTCAGGAGGCGTCGGCGTGCCGATGCCGACTGGCGTCCGCGACGAACGACCTGATGATCCGGTCACCCTCCGGGGAATCCTGGGGCCGGTGCCCGCCCGCGGCGACGCGGTGCAGGGCGCCGGTTTCGCGGAGATAGCCGGCGATCTCCTCGTACAGCGGCTCCCAGCCGCCGGTGAGCACGAGCGTCGGCACCCCGGGAACAATCTGCAGGGGCGCCTCCCACGAAGGCGCCTGCAGCCGCAGTCGCCGGGCGGCGCTGCGCGCCTCGGCGGTGTCCGGGGCCGTTCCGCGCCCGGGGGCGTGGGCCGCGAAGGCCCGGCGGACAAACTCCCGCTCGAAATCGTCATCGCTCAAGTGGTGGCGGACGTCGAAGAGCGGCTGCATCAGGGCCCGGTGCGCCGCCGTCGCGGGCAACTCGGCAGTGAGCGAGAAGCAGGCCGGTTCCACGAGCGTGAGTGAACGCACCAGGTCGGGCCGTTCGACGGCGGCCATCATCGCGGAGATCGCGCCCTGGGAATGGGCCACCACGTGGCCGCCGGCCGCGCCGCTGCGGTCATCCGCCAGCGAGCCCAGCACGATGGCGGCATCGGCGGCGAAGTCGGATTCGAGCGGTTCGGCCGCGGCGTCGAAGCCATGGCGCCGCAGGAACAGCGCGTCGTAGCTCAGCGCCATTCCATGCTGCTTTGGCCACGCCGCGGCGCCGAAGCTGCCTACCCCGTGGACGAAGACTACGCGCTGCTTGAACATGGTCTAACCCTATGGCACCGGCCCGACAATCCGGGCCGGCGACATACCCGCCGTTGCCGCTGGCGGACGGCTACTTGCTGCCGCCGAGGAACTTGTCGAAACCCTTGGGCAGGTTCAGCTGGGAGGGATCGAAGTCCGCGCCCTGCTGCCCGAAGGCCGCCCCGGTGGGAAGCGCCTTGGCCCCGGCGGCGCGCTTGGCTTCCGCGTCGCGGAGCTCCTGCGCGGCCTTGGCCGGGTTGCCGGAGCGGGCCTTCTTCTTGGGCGCGCTCTTGGCGCCCTTGCGGGCCCCTCCCCCGCCCATGCCGGGCATCCCCGGCATGCCGGGCATGCCGCCGCCTGCGGCCATCTTCTTCATCATCTTCTGGGCTTGGGCAAAGCGCTCCAGCAGGCCGTTGACCTCGGAAACGTGCACGCCCGAGCCGCGGGCGATACGCGCCCGGCGGGAGCCGTTGATGATCTTCGGCGCCACGCGCTCGTGCGGCGTCATGGACCGGACGATGGCCTCGACGCGGTCGATCTCGCGCTCGTCGAACTGTTCCAGCTGCTGCCGGATGTTCTGCGCGCCGGGCATCATCATGAGCATCTTTTTCATGGAGCCCATGTTGCGGATCTGCTGCATCTGGGCCAGGAAGTCGTCCAGGGTGAAGTCTTCCTGGTCGGCGAATTTCTTCGCCATCCGGGCGGCTTCGTCCATGTCCCAGGACTTTTCGGCCTGCTCGATCAGGGTGAGCACGTCACCCATGTCGAGGATGCGCGAGGCCATGCGGTCCGGGTGGAAGAGCTCGAAGTCGTCCAGGCCCTCGCCGGTGGACGCGAACATCACGGGCTTGCCGGTCACGGACGCGACGGAGAGCGCGGCACCGCCGCGGGCGTCGCCGTCGAGCTTGGAGAGCACGATGCCGGTGAAGTTGACGCCCTCGTCGAACGCCATCGCCGTGTTGACGGCATCCTGGCCGATCATGGAGTCGATCACGAACAGGACTTCGTTGGGAACGATGGCCCGGCGGATCTCGCGGGCCTGTTCCATCATGTCGGCGTCGACGCCGAGCCGTCCGGCGGTGTCCACGATGACGACGTCGTGCAGGGTGCGGCGGGCCTCCTCGACACCGGCACGGGCGACGGCGACCGGGTCACCGCTGGGGTGCTCGAGTTCGGCGGTGGCGCCCGGGTGCGGGGCGAACACGGACACGCCGGCGCGCTGGCCGACCACCTGCAGCTGGGTGACCGCGTTGGGGCGCTGCAGATCGGCGGCCACCAGCAGGGGGCTGTGACCCTGGGCCTTGAGCCACTTGGAGAGCTTGCCCGCCAGGGTGGTCTTACCGGCGCCCTGCAGGCCGGCGAGCATGATGATGGTGGGACCGGTCTTGGCCAGGCGGATCCGGCGGGTTTCGCCGCCGAGGATCTCAACGAGTTCCTCGTTGACGATCTTCACGATCTGCTGGCTCGGGTTGAGCGCACCGGACACCTCGGCGCCGAGGGCACGCTCCTTCACCCGTCCGGTGAATTCCCGGACAACAGGGACGGCAACGTCGGCATCGAGGAGGGCACGCCTGATTTCGCGGACCGTGGCGTCAACGTCCGCCTCTGTCAGGCGGCCCTTGCCGCGAAGATTCTTGAAGGTTGCTGTCAACCGGTCAGAGAGTGAATTGAACACGCGCCGTGCACTTCTTTCAGTGGATCTACGGATGGCGGCCGGTCCGGCACGCCAGCGTCGCGACTGATGTTCGCCTG
>JAODMV010000280.1 GCA_025464875.1 Arthrobacter sp.
GGCCACGGCTGCCTCGGTGGCGGACGTCGAGATGTCCAGCCCGGGATGGAGCCAGCTGGCGACCCAGAGAGCCAGCCCGTTGATGATGACGCGCACGATGAAGGAGAACATGGCCCCATGCTGTCATATCCGCCCGCCTTGGGGCAGGGACGGCGAAGTAGGCTAGTGAGCATGACTTCATCAGAGAACACGGCCGGGGGAATGAGGCCGCGACCGGTGGTAGACCGCCTTCCCCGCTACGCGGCCGGCAAACCGCCGGTCCCGGTCGAGGGCCTGGTCAGCTACAAGCTGTCATCCAACGAGAACCCCCTGCCGCCGATCCCTGCAGTGCAGCAGGCCGTCGCGGCCCAGACCGACTTCAACCGTTACCCGGATCCGCTCAGCAGCAGGCTGCGCGCGGCGCTCGCGGAATTCCTGGATGTTCCCGCCGAAGACATCGTCACGGGCGCCGGAAGCCTCGGGGCCCTGAACCAGCTGCTGACCACGTTCGCGGGCCAGAACGACGACGGCAAAGCCGACGAAGTTCTCTACGCCTGGCGTTCTTTCGAGGCATATCCGATCTGCGTCGGCCTCGTTGGCGCGGAGAGCGTGCGGATTCCGCTGACCGGCGACGGCCGCCACGATCTCGATGCCATGGCGGCCGCGGTGTCGGCCCGTACCCGGATGATCCTGCTGTGCACGCCCAACAACCCGACCGGGCCCATTCTCACGACGGAGGAAACCGAGCGCTTCATCAAGGCGGTGCCCTCCGACGTCGTGGTGGTCATCGATGAGGCCTACCAGGAGTTCGTGCGCGCCGAAAACGCCGTCGACGGCATCGAGATGTACCGGAAGTACCCGAATGTCGTGGTGCTGCGGACCTTCTCCAAGGCGCATGGCCTGGCGGGACTGCGGGTGGGCTACAGCGTGTCCCGCCCGGAGCTTACGCAACACCTGCGCGTGGCCGCTACGCCGTTCTCGGTCTCCCAGCTGGCCGAAACCGCGGCCGTCACCTCCCTGGCGCATTTCGGCCAGGTTGTAGAAAGGGTACAAAGCCTGGTGGACGAGCGGGACCGGGTCACCGCCGGGCTCCGGGACCTCGGGTGGTCCGTGCCGGAGGCCCAAGGCAACTTTGTCTGGCTCAATCTGGGTGAAAACAGCGCGGAATTTGCCGCTTTGGCGGGGGAGCGGGCCCTCTCGGTGCGGGCCTTCGGGGATGAGGGGGTCCGCGTGAGCATCGGCGAGGCCGAAGCCAACACCCGCTTCCTCGAGCTCTGTGCGATCTATACAAAACCGCCACGGCGTTCCTAGCGCTTAACGTGAAGCCCGCAGGCAGGGCCCAGCGGATAAAGTAAGGACCAGTAAGCCAAAATATATGCCAGGCCGGGAATACATTGCCTGCCCGGCATATATCCCAGCGATTGCCGCCTTCGGATGCGGCAAGCAAGGAGACGGTATGGGCGCCACACATCTGCCCGCTACCGAGTTCGACGGAATCGAGATGGATGACCGGCTCGAGGCGGAGGCCGAAGCCCAGCTGGGCGACCCTGCCGGACCGATGGTCCAGCTGCTCGGCCCCGACGGGACGCCCGGCGCCGACCCTGTCTTCTCGGAGTACGCCGAGCGGCTGGACGCGGAGAAACTGCGCGGGTTCTATGCGGACATGGCTGCCATCCGGCGGTTCGACCAGGAGGCCACGGCGCTGCAGCGGCAGGGCCAGCTGGCGTTGTGGGTTCCGCTCACCGGCCAGGAAGCCGCGCAGATCGGTTCCGGCCGGGCCAGCCAGCCGCAGGACTACATTTTCCCCACCTACCGCGAGCACGGGGTGGCACTGACCCGCAACGTGGACCTGGCCGAGCTGCTCCGCCAGTTCCGCGGCGTCTCCAACGGCGGCTGGAACCCCAAGGACACCAATTTCCATCTCTACACGCTGGTCCTCGCGGCCCAGACCCCGCATGCGGTCGGCTACGCCATGGGCATCCAGCGGGACCAGAAGCTGGCGGCCGCCGCCGCGGCAGCGGACCAGACGCCGGAGCCGAAGGCCGCCGTTCTGGTTTATTTCGGTGACGGCGCCAGTTCTGAAGGTGACGTCCACGAATCCATGGTGTTCGCCTCGTCCTACAACGCCCCCGTGGTGTTCTTCTGCCAGAACAACCACTGGGCCATTTCCGTTCCCACCTCCGTCCAGACCCGGATCCCGCTCTCCAACCGCGCCAAGGGCTACGGATTCCCGGGCATCCGGGTGGACGGCAATGACGTGATCGCCGTCCACGCCGTCACCGAATGGGCGCTCGAGCATGCCCGCGAGGGCAAGGGGCCGGTGCTGATCGAGGCCTTCACCTACCGGGTGGGCGCCCACACCACGGCGGACGACCCCACCAAGTACCGCGAATCGGCCGAAGAAGCCCGGTGGCGGGCCAAGGACCCACTGGAGCGCCTGGAGAAGTACCTCCGCGCCGAAGGCCTGGCCGACGACGCCTTCTTCGAGCAGGTCAGGACCGCCGGCGACGAACTCGCCGCATATGTCCGCAAGACGACCTACGACCTCGAAACCCCGGACATCCGGACCGCCTTCGCCAACACCTATGTGGAGGCGCACCCGCTGGTGGCCGAAGAGCTGGCCTGGTTCGAGGAGTACAGCGCAGGATTCGCCGACGAGGCCAAGGCCGATCAGGCAATATCAGACGGAACGGCTCACCCATGACCACGATGACCATTGCCAAGGCCATCAATGAAGGCCTGCGCGCGACCCTCAGCAACAACCCGCGGTCCCTGCTCATGGGCGAGGACATCGGCCCGCTGGGCGGCGTCTACCGGGTCACCGACGGCCTCATCGCCGAGTTCGGCGCGGACCGCGTGGTGGACACGCCGCTGGCGGAGTCTGGCATCATCGGCACCGCGATCGGCCTGGCGCTGCGCGGCTACCAGCCCGTGTGCGAGATCCAGTTCGACGGTTTCGTCTTTCCGGGCTTCAACCAGATCACCACGCAGCTGGCCAAGATGCACTCGCGCAGCAACGGCAACCTTACCGTCCCCGTCGTCATCCGCATCCCGTACGGCGGCGGCATCGGCTCGATCGAGCACCACTCGGAGTCGCCGGAGGCGCTGTTCGCCCACACGGCCGGGCTGCGCATCATCACCCCGTCCAACCCGCACGATGCCTACTGGATGATCCAGCAGGCCGTCGACTGCCAGGACCCCGTGATCGTCTTCGAACCCAAGCGCCGCTACTGGCTCAAGGGCGAGGTGGACACCGCATCCCCCGGCACGGCCGCGGACCCGTTCAAGGCCCACGTGCTGCGCGAGGGAACGGACGCGACCGTCGTGGTCTACGGGCCGCTCGTGCCGGTGGCCCTCGCCGCGGCCAATGCCGCCGCCGAGGACGGCCACAGCGTCGAAGTGATCGACCTGCGCTCCATCTCCCCCATCGACTTCGACACCGTCACGGAGTCCGTCAAGAAGACCGGTCGGCTGATCGTGGCCCACGAGGCGCCCACCTTCGGCGGGATCGGCGGCGAAATTGCGGCCCGGGTCAGCGAGCGGGCCTTCCACTCGCTCGAAGCTCCCGTCATCCGCGTCGGCGGATTCCACATGCCCTATCCCGTGGCCAAGGTGGAAGAAGACTACCTGCCGGACATCGACCGCATCCTTGAGGCGCTGGACCGTGCCCTTGCGTACTGACGTGACGTTTCGAAACCGAGGACTCCATGACGCTTAACAAGTTCAATCTTCCCGATGTGGGCGAAGGGCTGACCGAGGCGGAAATCGTCTCCTGGCGGGTCAGCGCCGGCGACACCGTCGCCATCAACGATGTCCTCTGCGAGATCGAGACCGCCAAGTCCCTGGTCGAGCTGCCGTCGCCGTTCGCCGGCACGGTCACCGAGCTGCTCGTTCCCGAGGGCGTGACGGTCGACGTCGGGACCCCGATCATCAGCGTGACCGACGCGGCCGGAACGCCCGCGGCGGCTCCCGCTGCTCCCGCGACCGGGCTGCCGGACGCGCCGGGGGCGGCCGCACCGGCCGTCGAGGCGCCGGTGGGGGCACCGATGTACGGCACGCTGAAGGTGGAGACGCTCGACGCCGACGAGGCGGACGGGCGCCCGGCCGGCGGGCCGCTGGTGGGCTCCGGCCCCAAGGCCGACGCCGTGAAGCGCCGCCGGCGGATATCCGCCGCCCCGGCGCGGACGGCAAGCCCGGCCCCCGCCAGCGCCAAAACCACCCCCGAAGCTGCCCCCGTGGCCCCGCAGGGGAGCGAGACCCGGGGCGGCGGGACCAGCGCGGACGCCGTGCCCGGCCCGGAACGGTCCGCCAACCCCGAGCGCCCCACCCTCGGCGGAGCCATCAGCGGCCTCGTCAGCAAGGTCCTGGCGAAGCCTCCCGTGCGCAAGATCGCCCGCGACCTCGGCATCGACCTGGCCGACGTCGTCCCCACGGGGGCCCGCGGCGAGGTGACCCGCGAGGACCTGGTGAGCTACCAGGCCCAGCGAGACGCCGAAGTGGACAAGGCCGACACCTTCTGGGGCAAGTCCGGCCGCCCGCAGGAACACCGGATTGAACGCATCCCCGTCAAGGGTGTCCGCAAGGCCACCGCGAAGGCCATGGTGGAGTCCGCCTTCTCCGCTCCGCACGTCAGCATTTTCGTGGACGTCGATGCCAGCCGCACCATGGAGTTCGTCAAGCGGCTCAAGGTGTCCCGCGACTTCGAAGGCGTCAAGGTTTCCCCGCTGCTGATCCTCGCCAAGGCCGTCATCTGGGCCGCGGCGCGCAACCCCAGCGTCAACGCCACCTGGGTGGACAGCCCGGACGGCAGCGACTCCGCCGAGATCCAGGTCAAGCACTTCATGAACCTCGGCATCGCCGCCGCCACCCCGCGCGGCCTGATGGTGCCGAACATCAAGAACGCCCAGGACCTCTCGCTCAAGGAACTGGCCCTGGCACTGAACGCGCTGGCCACCACCGCCCGGGCGGGCAAGACCCAGCCGGCCCAGATGCAGGGCGGCACCCTCACCGTCACCAACATCGGCGCCCTCGGCATCGACACCGGCACGCCGATCATCAACCCCGGCGAGGTCGCCATCGTGGCCTTCGGCACCATCAAGCAGAAGCCCTGGGTCCTGGACGGCGAAGTCATTCCGCGCTGGATCACCACCCTGGGCGGTTCCTTCGACCACCGAGTGGTGGACGGGGACCTGTCGGCCCGCTTCATGGCCGATGTCGCGGCCATCCTCGAAGAGCCCGCCCTGCTGCTCGACTGACACGTCCTGCGACCCGGTATTGGTATTTGAGGCGTCCTAATGCCGCCGAAATAAGTATTTCTCATTACTAATCGTGGCTTCTAGGCTGGTCTGAGCACGGCATCCGGCCTGCGTCGATCCGCTCAGGAGCGCCGATGGAGACACGACATCTGAAGTACTTCATTGCCGTTGCCGAGGAGCGGCATTTCGGCCGTGCCGCCCAGCGGCTGCACATGGCCCAGCCGCCGCTGTCCCAGCAGATCCGGCAGCTCGAGGAGCAGCTGGGGACACCGTTGCTGCTGCGTACCACGCGCAAGGTGGAACTGACCCCGGCCGGGCAGGTCCTGCTGGACCGGGGACGGGTGCTGCTGCAAGAACTCGAGGCGCTGGAGGAGGACGTTCAGCAGGTCGGCGCCGGCGCCACCGGCGTCATCCGGGTGGGCTTCACCGGAACCGCCACGTACCGCTTGATGCCCAGCATCGTCCAGGCTGCACGCCGGACGGCACCCGGGCTCCGCATCACTGTCCAAGGCGAGATGCTGACCCCGCAGATGGAGTCGGCACTGGAGGAAGGCCGGCTCGACGTCGCCGTGCTCCGCCCGCCGGTCCGTTCCGGAACGGTGGCCCTCAAACTGCTCGAACAAGACCAGTTGGTCGCCGCCCTCCCCGACGATTCCCCGCTGGCGGTGAAAGGCACGCTCGAACTCGCGGAGCTGGCCGGCCAGGACTTCATCGGCTACCCCAGCTACTCCGCCGTCAGCAGCATCGTCGTCGACGCCTGCCGCAAAGCCGGCTTCCAACCGCACCTGGTGCAGGAAGCCAGGGAGACCTCCACGCTCCTCTCGCTCGTGGCGGCGGGCATGGGGATCGCCCTGGTGCCCATGACCTCACGGATGTTCTCCTTCCAGGGCGTGGTGTTCCGGCCCCTGCGCAACCCGCCGCCCGTTGACCTTGCGGTGGCCTGGAACCGCAACAACGAGACGCCGCTGCTGCGCAGCTTCCTCAACCTCTTCGACACCCTGCACCCTTCGCCGCCCGGCTCCCAGCCGGCATCACCCCCCGCCTCGCCGCAGTCCCCTGAGGCCCCAGGGCAACCCAACGCCGCAAAGGAAATCTCCCTGTGAAAATCGAACGCATCGAGGCCATCCCCTATGCCATCCCCTACACCCGGCCCCTGAAGTTCGCCAGCGGCGAGGTGGGCACGGCCGAACATGTCCTCGTCCGGATCCATACGGACACCGGCATCTGCGGCGTGGCCGACACCCCTCCGCGCCCATACACCTACGGCGAAACGCAGGACTCGATCGTCTCAGTGGTGACCAAGGTATTTGCCCCGCAGCTGATCGGACTGGATCCGTTCGACCGTTCCAAGGTCCAGCAGGTGCTCCGCCGCACGATCCACAACCCGACAGCCAAGGGCGCCTTGGACATCGCCCTGTGGGATGTCATCGGCATCTCCCTGGATACCCCGGTGCACAAGCTGCTCGGCGGCTTCACCGAGAGCATGCGTGTCTCGCACATGCTCGGCTTCAAGCCTGCGGCGCAACTGCTGGAGGAAGCGCTGCGGTTCCGCGAGGACTTCGGCATCGATACCTTTAAGCTCAAGACCGGACGGCGGCCGCTGTCCCTCGACATCGAGGCCTGCCGCGTCCTGCGGGACGGCCTGGGCGAGGACACCGAGATCTACCTTGACGCCAACCGCGGCTGGACGGCCAACGAGGCCATGGAGGTGCTGCGCCGCACGGAGGGGCTGGGCCTTTCCATGTTGGAGGAACCGTGCGACGCCGGCGAGGCTCTGGGCCGGCGCCGGCTTGTGCAGCATTCCAGCATCCCGATCGTGGGCGATGAAAGCGTCCCCACCCTTGGCGACGTCTCCCGGGAACTGCTGTCCGGCGGCAGCAACGCCATCTGCATCAAAACCGCGCGCAGCGGCTTCACCCAGGCCCAGCAGATCCTTGGCCTGTGCGAGGGGTTCGGCGTGGACGTCACCATGGGCAACCAGATCGACACCCAGGTGGGAAGCCTGGCCACGGTGACGTTCGGGGCAGCCTTCGAGACCAGTTCCCGGCGGGCGGGGGAGCTCTCCAACTTCCTGGACATGGCCGACGACCTCCTGGCGGAACCGCTGGAGATCAAGGCTGGCGCCATCCGGGTCCGCGAGGTCCCCGGCGTCGGCGCGGAAATCGATGCGGACAAACTAAAGAAGTACCGCCAGGACTGACCGGCGCCCCTTTACCCCTCATCCCCTAGGAGAAACTCATGCTTTATCTGGTTCGAATGGACGTCAACATACCGCTGGACATGCCACAGGAGAGCGCCGACGCCATCAAGGCGCAGGAACGGGAATACTCCCAGCAGTTGCAGCGCGACGGCCGCTGGGCCCACCTCTGGCGGGTGGTGGGGGAGTACTCCAACTACTCGGTGTTCGACGTGGCGGACCACGACGAGCTGCACACCCTGCTCTCCGGCCTGCCGCTGTTTCCGTACATGGACATCAAGGTCACCCCGCTGGCCAAGCATCCCTCCGCCGTGGCATAGCAGCAGCATTCATATGCAAAAGCTTTCAATGAGAGCAAAACCGGTATTTCTCATCTATCAATTCCCGCTCTACCGTTGAGGCAACCGCGCATGTGATGCGCAGCACAACGATCAGTACCATGGTTCGGAACCACCATCCGTGAATCGACAAAGGAGTCATCATGACGACGGAAACCCAGGCCACCGCCGCCGCTTCGGGCGCAGGCGCCACCGCCCGCTTCAGGGAAAACAAGCACTTTGCCGCCACCACGAGCCAGGAGCGGGTCAGCGCCCTTGCGGGCCGGGTCATCAAGGCGGTCAACGACGTCGTCCTGGACGAGAAGGTCAGCTACGACGAATACAACGCCTTCAAGGCCTGGCTCATCAGAGTCGGCGAGGACGGCGAATGGCCGTTGTTCCTGGATGTCTGGGTTGAGCACTCCGTCGAGGAGGTCGCCAACTCCAGCCGGCACGGTTCCAAGGGCAGCATCGAGGGCCCCTACTACGTCCCGGACGCCCCCTCACTGGAGCTTCCCGCCACGCTGCCGATGCGCGACGACGAACCGGGCACGCCACTGCTGTTCCAGGGCCAGGTCCGCAACGTCGCCGGCGCGCCGGTCGCCGGCGCGCTGATCGAGCTCTGGCACGCTGACGACCTCGGCTTCTACTCCCAGTTCGCCCCCGGGATTCCGGAATGGAACCTCCGCGGCTCCATCACTGCTGACGAGCAGGGCAACTTCCAGATCAACACCATCCAGCCTGCGCCCTACCAGATCCCGACCGACGGCGCCTGCGGGGCACTCATCGCGGCCGCCGGCTGGCACGCCTGGCGGCCCGCCCACCTGCACCTCAAGGTCTCGGCGCCCGGCCACCAGCTCATCACCACCCAGCTGTACTTCGAAGGCGACGAGCACGTCGCGGACGACATCGCCTCGGCCGTCAAGCCCGAACTCGTGCTGGCCCCCACCCCGCGCGCCGGCGGCCAGGGCCGCGAGGTCACGTACGACTTCGTCCTCGACCCCGAAGACTAAACCCCAAGACAAACCCCAAGACGAAACCCGGGGACCAGTCCCGGGGCCAGCCCGGTCCAGGCCCGGGGCGGCCCCGGGCCTGACGGAACGTCGCAACGCGCGGCCGCCGTACCGCCGTCGTCGAATCCAACCGACCCGCCGTGATGGCGCGCTGCCAAAAACTCTTTCCACACACACCCGGCCAGCTGCACCAGCGCCGAGCACGTCACACCAGACAGGAGACGTCGATGACTCAGGAAGCAGTCATGAGAGGCATTGATACCCGCGAACTGCGGAACGCGTTCGGCACCTTCGCCACTGGAGTTACGGTGGTCACCACCCGCACCCCCGACGGCGTCCCGCACGGCGCCACCGTTAACGCCTTCACAGCGGTGTCCCTCGATCCGCCCCTGGCCCAGGTGACGTTGACACGCACCTCGCGGGCGGCACGGTACCTCGAAGGGGCTCCGTTCGCGATCAACATCCTCTCCCTCGAGCAGATGGACGTGGCCATGCACTTCGCCGGCAAGGCGCTTGACGAGGAGCCCGAGTGGACCCTCGACGGCAACGTTCCGGTGCTGCTGAAAAATGCGGCCACGCTCGAATGCCGGCCCTGGAACATCTACGACGGCGGCGACCACATCATCGTGGTCGGCGAGGTCATCGCCATGGACATCACCAAACGCGAGCCGCTCTTGTTCTTTGGCGGGAAGTTCCGCGAGATCGGCCGCCCGGTCGAGGGATTGCCGTGGGACCACTCCGGCGACGCCCCCGAATCGGGCTGGTTCGCCGGCTCGACCTGCTTCAAACCACTCCCCACCCCTTAGTCCGCACCCCACGAAACGCCCAATAGCCAGACCCGTAGCTCGTACCCCATACCCTGAAAGGGACGATCATGACCGAAATTCTGGATCCGTCAGTTCCCGCCTCCGACCCTGCTTCACCCGAGGCGGCCGCGCCGAGGACGGATGACAGGACCACTCCCGCCAACCCCCAGATGCCTATGACGGGGGAGGAGTACATCAACTCGCTCAAGGACGACCGCGAGGTCTGGATCTACGGGGAGCGTGTCAAGGACGTCACCACCCACCCGGCCTTCCGGAACTCCATCCGGATGGCGGCCAGGCTCTACGATGCGATGCACAAGCCGGAGTTGCAGGACAAGCTCATGGTGCCCACGGACACCGGCTCCGGCGGCAAGACCATGTCCTTCTTCCGCACCCCGCACAGTGTGGAGGACCTCAAGAAGGACCGCGTGGCCATCGAGACCTGGGCGCGCATGAGCTACGGCTGGCTGGGCCGCTCCCCCGATTACAAGGCCGCGTTCCTGGGCACCCTGGGCGGCATGCCGGACTTCTACGAGCCGTTCCAGGACAACGCCAAGCGCTGGTACAAGGAGTCCCAAGAGAAGGTCCTGTACTGGAACCACGCCATCATCAACCCGCCAGTGGACCGTCACCTTCCGCCGGACCAGGTGGGCGATGTGTTCATGAAGGTCGAGAAGGAAACAGGTTCGGGCCTCATCGTCTCCGGCGCCAAGGTCGTGGCCACCGGCTCGGCCATCACCAACTACAACTTCATCGCCCACTACGGGCTGCCCATCAAGCGCAAGGAATTCGCGCTGATCTGTACCGTCCCTATGGACGCCCCGGGCGTGAAGCTGATCAGCCGTGCCTCCTACAGCCACCAGGCCGCCGTCATGGGTACGCCGTTCGACTACCCGCTCTCGAGCCGGATGGACGAGAACGACTCCGTGTTCGTCTTCGACAAGGTCCTGATCCCCTGGGAAAACGTCTTCGCCTACGGCGACGTGGAGAAGATTAACAACTTCTTCCCGCAGACAGGCTTCATCAACCGCTTCACCTTCCAGGGCGTGATCCGCCTCGCCACGAAGCTGGACTTCATCGCCGGACTCCTGATGAAGGCCCTGGAAATCGCCGGGACGCAGGACTTCCGCGGCGTGCAGACCAGGGTGGGCGAGGTCCTCGGCTGGCGCAACATGTTCTACGCGCTGATCGACGGCATGACGCTCAACCCCGACGCCGGCCCCAACGGGACCGTGCTGCCCAAGCTCGACTATGGCCTCTCCTACCGCATGTTCATGGCCATCGGCTATCCCCGGATCAAGGAGATCATCGAACAGGATGTCGCGTCCGGCCTGATCTACCTGAACTCCAGCGCGCTGGACTTCAAGACCCCGGAAATCCGGCCGTACCTGGATAAGTACATCCGTGGCTCCGACGGCGTCGAGGCCGTGGACCGGGTGAAGCTGATGAAGCTGCTCTGGGACTCGATCGGCACAGAATTCGGGGGCCGGCACGAACTCTACGAGCGGAACTACTCCGGCAACCACGAGAACGTGAAGGCCGAGATTCTCTTCGCCGCCCAGGCGCAGGGCACCACGGATTACATGAAGGGCTTCGCGGATCAGTGCCTGGCCGAGTACGACCTCGACGGCTGGACCGTTCCGGACCTCATCAGCAACGAAGACGTCAGCCTGTTCCTTAAGCGCAGCTGATCCCACCGCAGTTGCTTAAAGGCCGGCCCCGCCGCTGACAAGGCTCAGCGGCGGGTCTTGTTGTTGGTCTTGTTGTGGGGGAAGCCTCGCTCAGTTCGCCGAATAGGCGGCGAGCATCATGCTCAGGCCGGGTTCGGTGGCGCCGGCGAGGGCGGTGGCGGCCGCAAACATCACCCCGGCAAATCCGGCGCAGCAGCCGGTCGCCACGGCGAGGAGCCTCCAGTCCTCGCGCGGGATGCCGCGGAGGCCATGCGGCATGCGAAGGCCGGGGGAGATCACGTTGGGGGCGCTGTCCGTGGAGCCATCGTCCAGGTAGGCGACGACCCGGCCCGAGCCGCGGTCCACGCGCATGGCGCTGATGTGGTTGCCGTGACGGGCCAGGAGGATGTCGTGGCCCACGAGCTGGCGGCGTTGAAAAGTAGGCAAGGTGTCCCCTGGGTCGGTCGGCTTCGGATGTCCGCACCATCGCAGGGCAGCTCCAATTTTACCGACCGGGGCTGTCCGGCCCGGGCGTGGTGCGGGTGAGGCTGCCCACCAGGCAGGGTGATACCCGTCAAGTCCGGCCTAATCGGCCGTGTCGGTCTTGGCGATGTAGACATCGCAGGGGGCGTTGTGGGCCACGCTGTTCGCAACGCTTCCAAGAACCCGGCCGATCCCGCGCATGCGCCGGTTGCCGACCACGATCATCTGGGCGCCGGTACGCTCCGCTTCATCGATCAGGGCCTCCGCCGGCTTACCGCGCGCGGCGGCATAGGTGACGTCGGTATCGGCGGTGCGGAGGCCTTCCGCAACAGTCTTCGCGACTTTCTCGGCATTGCCGGCGTCGGAAACGATCCATTTGTCGCTGCCGCTGCCGTAGAACTCGGTCCGGTCGCTGTCGAAGGCGCTGACCACATGCAGGGTGGCCCCCAGGGATGTCGCCAGGTCCCGCGCAGTGTGCGCAGCCTTGAGGGCAGTCGCGCTGCCGTCAACGCCTACAACAATAATTCCGGTCATGGTTCTGCTCCTCTGGGTCAACGATCGTCTTCGTCCGTGCGCCAATGATGATTCAGGCTACAGCGCCGCAAGGGCTTCCCGCAGGACCGGCGCGAGCCGGCGGACGCCTTCGCGGATGGATTCGGGCGGCACGCCGCTGAACGCCAGCCGGATCTTATTGGACGGCTCGTCCGATGGGGTAAAGGCCGCTCCGGGGATGAACACCACTCCGGCGTCGATCGCCTTCTGCAGCAGGGGGTACGTGTCCACGCCTTCGGGCAGGGTGACCCAGACGAAGAAGCCACCCTCGGGCTTTGTCCAGTTCAGGCCCGCGGGCATGAACGCCTCGAGCGCGGCGAGCATGGCATCGCAACGCTCCTTGTAGAGCCCCCTGTATGTCTCGATCTGGCCGCGCCAGTCGAAGTCGCGGAGGTAGGCGGAGACGAGCATCTGGTTGAGCGCCGGCGGGCACAGTGTGACCGCCTCCGCGGCCAGATAGTAGCGGCGCTGCAGGTGCGCCGGGACGAGGGCCCAGCCGATCCGAAGGCCGGGGGCGAAGATCTTGGAAAAGGAGCCCAGGTAGATGACATCGTCCGGGTTGGCGGCCCGCAGCGGGGTCAGGGGGTTGCCGTCGAAGCGGAGCAGGCCGTAGGGGTTGTCCTCCAGCACCAGAATATTCGCATTGCGGCATATATCAACCACCTGCTGCCTGCGCTCCGCGGACAGGGTGATGCCGGACGGATTGTTGAAGCTGGGGATCGTGTAGAGGAACTTGACGTTCCTGCCCGCACCCTGGAGGCCGGCGACGTGGGCCTCCAGCAGCTCCGGGACGATGCCGTCCTCGTCCATCGGTACCGTCACCACCTCTGCCTGGTACGCCTCAAAGGTGTTGAGGGCCCCCACGTAGCTGGGGTCCTCCACGAGGACGACGTCGCCCGGGTTGCAGAAGACCTTGGCGGCTACGTCTTGGGCGGACTGTGAGCCCGCGGTGATCACGACGTTTCGGGGTTCCGCGTTGAGGATCCCCTCCTCGGCCATGACTTCGCAGACCTGGGTGCGCAGCTCCTCGGTGCCCTGGCCGCTGCCATACTGCAGGGCCGTCATTCCCTGTTCGGTGATGATCCTCGCGGCCGTCCGGCCGAGCCGTTCCAGCGGAAGGGACTGAAGATAGGGGCTTCCGCCGGCCAGCGAGACGAGGCCGGGGCGCATCGAGACGTCGAAGACGTCGCGGACCGCTGACTGCTTGATGTTTGCTGCGCGCTCCGCGAACAGGATCTCGTGGCGGTGGGCGGACGTAGCCGCACGTTCGAGTGCATCAATTGCCTCGGCCGGAAGTGCTCCCGCGCCGGCATCAAGTGTTTCGTGGGTCACAGTCCAAAGAATACAACCATGTTGCCCGGTGGGAAACGTCTGTTCACATAGTCCGCGGCGGGTGGATGCAGGACGCCCCCGGCAGCGAGGCGCTGCCGGGGGCGTCGGGTGAAATCGGAAAGGGTCGCGAGGCTAGGCCGCGTCAGCCGTCCGTGCCGCTGCGAGTGCGTCAAAGACGCCCTTGATCTGCTCGACAACTTCGGCGTCGTCCTTGGGGTGGACTTCGGCGAAGCGGACCATCGATCCGGGGACGGCAAGCTTGACGTCTTCGAGCACCTCGGCGCCCGCGATGCCGACGGCCTTGCGGGCCTCGTCCTGTGCCCAGACCCCGCCGTACTGGCCGAAGGCGGTTCCGACGACGGCGGTCGGCTTGCCGCTGAGGGCGCCGGCGCCGAAGGGGCGAGACAGCCAATCGATGGCATTCTTGAGCGACGCGGGGACCGTGCCGTTGTGCTCCGGGGTGACCAGGAGCAGGGTGTCGGCGTTGTTGGCTGCGGCGCGCAATGCTTCCGCAGCGGCGGGAACCTGGCCCTCGACGTCGATGTCTTCGTTGTAGAACGGGATGTTGCCCAGGCTGTCGTGGATGACAACCTCAACCTGCTCCGGCGCGTTCAGTTGGATGGCTTCGGCGAGCTTCTGGTTCGTGGAATCGGCGCGCAGGCTGCCGACGAGGGTGAGAACAGTGTTCTTGGACATGGGTACTCCTAAAGCATT
Source organism: Arthrobacter sp. (assembly GCA_025464875.1). Classification (GTDB taxonomy): domain Bacteria; phylum Actinomycetota; class Actinomycetes; order Actinomycetales; family Micrococcaceae; genus Arthrobacter. Next base: position 14,319 of record JAODMV010000280.1, read on the forward strand.
GCGCCGTGGGCCTCGCGGCGGCTGGCGGAACTTGGACGCTTGCGGCGCCTTACCTCTGCTAAACGGAGTGCGGTCCGATTCTTATTCCCCGGGACTACACGAAGCGGTGTGAGCCCCATCCCACTTCGTTCCGGTGCGCCCGGAGCGCCTGCTTCACGCCGTCGGGCAGCGCGGGGTGGCGCCCGAGCAACTAGCGCAGACCTGGCGCGAGCTTGTCACGCGAATCGTAGGCGGAGCCTACGATTCGCCAGGACTCCCGGCACCAGCCAATCCATTCCCCGGAATTGTTCATAACGATCTGGCCGTGGGCCACGAGATCGGTGCCCGCCGGTGGCCCTTCCTGCGATCATTAGGGGGAAGTTTCCTCTGGATGTGACCTGCAGCATAGCCCGCACAGGGCTCCGCTGAAAGGCCTGCAGACGGCCAGACACCCGCTGGCCATGACCCTCTCCGAAGGCGCAAGCCCCGCCGGAGGGGGACGACGGAAGGACCGAAGTTGTGAATAATGTAATCACCGGGGCGTGTCGGCGGACCGTTCCAGCCCGAGCCGCGTCCGGCTCTGAACAGACCGCGGAAATCCAGAACTAGCCGACCCATGCTCCGATACCTCACAAAACGTGCCATCACGTATGTGGTCATGATCTTCCTGACCACCAGCGCGGGGTACCTTCTGGCTGTGAGCACCCTGCAGCCGGCGCTGCTGGAGCAGGAGCGGATTCCGCGGCCCACGCCTGAACAGGTGGCCAATTCCTTCCGGCTGAAGGGGCTCGACCCGGCCCTCAGCCCGTGGGAACGCTACGTGGACTGGCTTACGGGGGTTCTCACCCGCTGGGACTGGGGCCGGAGCCCCGATGGGGCCTATATCAACGCCGAGTTCGGGGACCGGGTGCTGATCTCCACGCGCCTGTTCCTGGCCTCGATCATCCTGACCCTGATCATCGGCGTCGCCCTGGGTGTCTACACCGCCGCGCGGCAGTACAAGGCGCCGGACCGGGTGATCACCTCCTACAGCTACCTGATGTACATCGTCCCGGCGCCGATCGCGTACTTCCTGGTGCAGCTCGGTGCCATCAGCATCAACGAGACGGTCGGTGAACGCATCTTCTTCGTCACCGGCACCTCCACGCCCGGCCTGGAAGGCGACGGCTGGGCGCAGTTTGGCGACATGCTCGCCCACTATGCGGTGCCGACCTTCGCCATCACGATCGTGGGCTGGGGCGCCTACCAGATCGCCCAGCGCCAGTACCTGCTGGATAATGTCAATGCCGACTTCGTCCGGACGGCGCGGGCCAAAGGCCTGACCCGCAACCAGGCCATTAGCCGGCACGCCCTGCGCGTCTCCTTCATTCCCGTGGCGCAGAGCATCGCGTTCACCATCCCGGCCATTTTCGCCGGCGGCTTCTTCGCGGAGAAGATCTTCGCCTGGCACGGCATCGGTTCCTGGTCCATCGACTCGATCGCGCAGCAGGACGTCAACGCGGCGACGGCGACCCTCGCCTACGGCTCCCTGATCTTCGCCATCGGGGCCATCCTCGCCGACCTCGCCACCGCACTTGTGGACCCGAGAGTGCGGGTGCAATAGCCATGACCAACCTGAACTCCATCGATCCGGCCGCCATCGTCGAAGAAGCCAAGATTGAGAACGACGACCTGGTCATCGCCAAATCGAGGATCATCCTCCGTCGCTTCCTGCGCAACAAAACCGCCGTGGCAGGCCTGGTCATCTTCGCTGCCCTGACCCTCTTTTCCTTTTTCGGCGGCTACCTCAGCAGCTGGGACAAGGACACGATCGACCCCTTCAACATCGGCACGGCGCCCTCCCCGGAGCACCTGCTGGGCACGTCCCAGGCCGGGATCGACCTCTATGCCCTGACTGTGGAGGGCGCCCGGATCTCGATTCTCATCGGTCTGGTCGTCGGCCTCGTATCGGTACTGATCGCCGCCGTCTACGGCTGCACCATGGCGTACTTCGGCGGCAAGGTGGACAAGGTCATGCTGTTCATCCTCGAAGCCCTGATCATGATGCCGGCCCTGCTGGTGGTGGCCGTGGCCACCAGCGGGGGCGGAAACGGCCTGCGCAACGACCTCCCCAGCTGGCTGCTGCTGATCCTGGTCCTGCTGCTCTTCAGTTGGATGGGCACCGCCCGGCTCATCCGCTCCCTCTCGATGTCCCTGATGCAGCGCGACTTCGTCAAGGCGGCCCGCTACATGGGCGTCCCGGCGCGCCGCATCGTCTGGCGGCACCTCGTCCCCAACATCGGCTCGCTGCTGGTTCTGGACATCACCCGCGGCGTGACCGGCGCGATCCTGGCCGAGGTGGCTTTCTCCTTCATCGGCATCGGCATCAAGGTCCCGGACGTGAGCCTCGGCGTGCTGATCGGCCAGGCCACCTCCCAAGTTTCCACCTTCCCCTGGATGTTCTGGGTGCCACTGGTGGTCATGTTCCTGCTGACCGGTTCGCTGGCCATGATGAACGATGGCCTGCGTGACGCGTTCGATCCCAGCTCCGGCTCCGTTGGCAGCGCCAAGACGAACAGCGTAAAGAAGAAGAACAGATGAGCCGCGATACCACCGCCAACTCCGGCCGGACCGCCGACGGCACGGCTGCCCGCAGGGCCGAAAACAGGGCAGAAAACACGGCAGAAGACACCGCCGAGCGCCTGCACGTGGCGGGACTGCACGCGCCGACGGACGCCGTGCTCTCCGTCCGGGACCTGTCCGTCCGCTTCAACACGGAGAACGGGGTGCTGCACGCCGTCCGCGGCGTCGACTTCGAACTGCTGCCGGGCAAGACCCTCGGGATTGTGGGGGAGTCCGGCTCGGGCAAATCCGTCACCGCCCTGGCCATCATGGGGCTGCTGCCCTCCACGGCGGAGATCACCGGCTCCGTCCGGCTGCTGGGAACGGAGTTGCTGGGCCTCAGTGACAAGGCCATGTGCAAGCACCGCGGCAACGAGATCGCCATGGTGTTCCAGGACCCGCTGTCCTCGCTGACCCCGGTCTACACGGTCGGCAGCCAGATCATCGAGGCTCTGACGGTCCACAACCCCACCATGAGCAAGCAGGCCAAGGAGGCCCGCGCCGTCGAACTCTTGGCGCTGGTGGGCATCCCCAGCCCCCGGGACCGGCTCAAGGCCTTCCCGCACGAGTTCTCCGGCGGCATGCGCCAGCGCGTTCTGACCGCCATGGCGATCGCCAACAACCCGCGGGTGCTTATCGCCGATGAGCCGACGACGGCGCTGGACGTCACCATCCAGGCGCAGGTGCTCGAGGTGCTGCACACCGCCCAGGAGGAAACCGGCGCGGCCCTCGTCATGATCACGCACGACCTCGGCGTCGTGGCCGGCATGGCTGACGACATCATGGTGATGTACGCGGGCAAGCCGGTGGAGACCGGCACCGTAGACGACATCTACTACACCCCCCGCATGCCGTACACCATGGGCCTGCTCGGCGCGGTGCCCCGCGTGGACGCAGCGGAGAAGATCTCCCTGATTCCCATCGAGGGCATTCCGCCGAACCTGATCCGCACCCCCACCGGCTGCTCGTTCGCGCCGCGGTGCCCCCTGGCCAGCGACGCCTGCCTGGCCGCGGAACCGGCACTGCGGCCGGTACGCGCCAGCGAAAAGCACGGCGACGAGGCGCACCGGGCCGCCTGCATCAAGACGGAGCTGCTGGAGACCGAGGCGGACGTCCATGAGATCTTCTCGGCGCCGTCCGTCCCGGTCTCCCGCTTTGACGCAATCCCTCGGCACGAGCGGAAGCCCGTGCTGGAGCTCAAAGACGTCAAGAAGCACTTCCCGCTCCAAAAGGGCGCCCTGATCAAGCGCCGGATCGGCACGGTCAGGGCGGTGGACGGGCTGAGCTTCGACATCCGCGAGGGCGAGTGCTTCTCGATCGTGGGCGAGTCCGGCTGCGGGAAGACCACCACGCTGCTGGAAATCATGGAATTCCGCCCGGATCAGGACGGCGAGGTCATCATCGGCGGGCTGAGCAACAAGGCAGCCGCGGACGGCAAGGCCCGCGGTGCCATGCGCAAGGAACTCCAGATGGTGTTCCAAGACCCCACCGGCGCCCTGGACCCGCGCTTCACGGTCTACGAAGTCCTTTCCGAGCCGCTGGAAAACCTTGGGCTGGCCAGGCCCGCCATCCGGAAACGGATCATGGAGCTGATGGAGCTAGTCGGCCTCCCGCCGGTCCACGTCAACCGCTTCCCCAACCAGCTCTCCGGCGGCCAGCGCCAGCGCGTCGGCATTGCCCGCGCCCTGGCCGTAAACCCCAAGCTCGTTGTCCTGGACGAGCCGGTGTCCGCCCTGGACGTTTCCGTGCAGGCCGGAGTGATCAACCTGCTGGACCAGCTTCGCGCCGAACTCGGCCTGAGCTACCTTCTGGTGGCCCACGACCTGTCCGTGGTGCGCCACATTTCCAACCGCGTCGCCGTGATGTACCTCGGCAAGATCGTCGAGATCGGGGACGTGGACAGCGTCTTCGACAACCCGCGCCACCCGTACACCCGGGCCCTGCTGTCGGCGATCCCGGTACCGGACCCGAGGCTGGAGCGCACCCGGGAACGCATCATCCTCAAAGGCGAGCTGCCCTCGCCGCTGGATGCACCGGTGGGCTGCAACTTCGCCTCCCGCTGCCCGGTCTTCGCCGCACTTCCCCCTGCCAAGCAGGAGAAGTGCCTGACGGTGGAGCCCGCGCTGGAACCCGCCGGCGCCCCCCGAGACCAGCAGTTTGCCTGTTTCTACCCCGACGGCGAACTGGACGCCGAGCTGCTTGTCGTCCACGAAACCAGCTGACTTACCGGATCCGCAAAAGCACCGTAGCTTGCACCAAATGAAGGGAACTCCATGAAGAATCGGACCAAGATCGGCGGCGTGACTGCCGTCGTGACGGCGCTGGCGCTGACCGCTTGCGGGGCCGGCGGCAAGGCCGCCGGCCCCGAGACCGCCACGGGCCAGGCGGCGGGCGGCGATCTGGCCAAGCTCGTCAGCATCAACGCCAAGGACGCCAAGGACCTCGAGCCCGGCGGCACCGTGACGCTTGCATTGGGCAGCATCGGACCGAACTTCAACGGCTCGTCCAGCAACGGCAACAGCGCTGACAACAGTGCACTGCACGCACCCATGGACCAGAGCGGCTGCTGGACATATGACTTCGACGGCACTGCCTCCGCCGACAAGAACTTCTGCGAGGACGTCAAGAGCGAGATCAAGGACGGTAAGCAGACCATCACTATCAAGGTGAACGAGAAGGCCATCTACAACGACGGCACGCCGATCGACGTCAGGACCTTCGAGAACACCTGGAACATGCTCAAGGGCGAAAACAAGGACATCGACATCGTCAGCTCCGGCGCCTACGAGTTCGTTGATTCCGTCCGGGCTGGTGCTAACGACAAGGAAGTCCTGATCACCACCACCCAGCCGGTCTACCCGCTGGACTCGCTTTTCGCCGGTTTCATCCACCCGAAGGTGAACAACCCGGAAATCTTCAACAACGGTTTCGTCGGCGAGCTGCACCCGGAGTGGATGGCCGGCCCCTTCAAGCTGGACAAGTATGACAGGGCCGCCAAGACGGTCACCCTGGTGCAGAATGAGCAGTGGTGGGGCAACAAGCCGGTCCTGGACAAGGTTGTCTTCCGCCAACTGGAGAGCAGCGCCGCGATCGCCGCCTTCAAAAACGGTGAAATCGACGCCGTCTCCGCCAACTCTGTCACCCCGTACAAGCAGCTCGAGGGGACCAGCAACTCCGAGGTGCGCCGCGGCCAGCGCCTGTTCGCGGGCGGCCTCAACCTCAACGCCCAAAAGGCGCCGCTGACCGACGTCGCCATTCGCAAGGCGATCTTCACGGCAGCGGACCGCGAGGCACTGCGCAAGGTCCGCTTCAACGGCCTGAACTGGGAGGAAACCAGCCCAGGATCAATGATGCTGCTGCCGTTCTCCAAGTACTACCAGGACAACTACCCGGTCCAGGAGACCGGTGCCGACGCCGCCAAGAAGGTCCTGGCAGACGCAGGCTATACGGCCAACGCCGCCGGCGTCATGGAGAAGGACGGCGTTCCCGCCGCCTTTACGATCAGCAACTTCGGTGACGACCCCACCGGCCTGGCCTTCACCGTGACCCTGCAGAAGCAGCTCCAGGCTGCGGGCATGGACGTCGGAATCGACCAGCGCGCTTCCGCCGACTTCGGCAAGGTCATGGGCAGCCGTGACTTCTTTCTGAGCCTCTCCGGCTACACCGTGGGCCCCGACGCCACGGCGGCGGTCAAGCAGTTCTACGATTCGAACACGAACGAGAACCAGCTGGGCGACGCCGAGCTGGACGCCGAGATCAAGAAGCTCTCCGCGATTGCCGATGATGCAGAGCGCAACAAGGCGGCGATGGAAGTCGAAAAGAAGTACCTGGCGAAGTACTTCTCCCTGGGCGCTGTGATGAGCGGTCCGCAGATCTCCTTCGTGCGCACGGGTCTGGCCAACTATGGCCCGTCCCTGTTCAAGAGCCTTTTCCAGGTCCCGGACTGGACCACGATCGGCTGGGAAAAGAAGCAATAACACCCCCGATCCGACGCTCCCTCACGTTTCGCAGCCGCTCGAGGAACTTCCCGCGGCGGGTGAGGGAGCGTCCGGGGTAGCGTATGAGCCATGACCTCAGATTCGACCCGGCCCATCCGCACAGCCATTGCCGGCTTCGGCCTCTCCGGCAGCGTCTTCCACGCGCCCTTGATCGCGGCGAACCCCGCCTACTCCCTCGACGTCATCTCCACATCCGACGCCGGCCGCAAGGCGGCGGCAGCCGCCTCCTACCCGGGGGCCAGGATCGTGGACAGCCCCGCCGGAATCCTTGAGCTCGCCGGCGAGCTGGACCTGCTGGTGCTCGGGACGCCGCCTGCTACGCACTATCCGCTGGCGAAGGCTGCGCTCGAAGCCGGGCTCGACGTCGTCGTCGACAAGCCGTTCACGGTGCGCAGCGCCGAGGGCCAGGAACTGATCGACCTCGCCGCGCGGCTGGGCCGCGTGCTCACGGTCTTCCAGAACCGGCGCTGGGACGGGGATTTCCTGACCGTCCGCGGCCTGCTCGAGGGCAGGGTCCTAGGCGCGGTGGCGCGGTTCGAATCGCGCTTCGAGCGCTGGTCGCCGACGGTCGCCAAGGCCTGGAAGGCCAGCGCTACGGCGGACGACGGCGGCGGCGTGCTGTTCGACCTCGGCACCCACCTGCTGGACCAGGCCGTGCAGCTTTTCGGCTCCGCAACTGTGACCCACGCGGAATTGTACGCGCGCCGGCCGGGGGAACAGGTGGACGACGACGTGTTCCTGGCCCTGCGGCACGACTCCGGCGTGACCAGCCATCTATGGATGAACATGCTCTGCCCCCAGCAGGGGCCTCGTTTCCGCCTGCTGGGCAGCGAGGCCGGCTTCACGAAGCATGGCGTTGACCCGCAGGAGCCCTACATCGTGGCCGGCGGCAGCCCCTTGGATGCCGAGTACGGCGTCGAGGACCGCGACTGGGCCGGGCTGCTCGGCCGTGACGGCCACCTGGACCGGCTGCCCACCGAACGCGGCGCCTATCCTGAGTTTTACCGGATCCTGGCGGAGAAAATCTCCGCCGGCGGCACCGCCTCGGCGCTGCCCGTGCCGGTGGACCCCGCGGGCCCCGTGGAGGTGCTCCGCCTGATCGAGCAGGCCCGGGCGCTAGCTTAAAAGGGTGGGCACCGGCAGCCAATCAGCGATTGTGATATCTAGGCGGCGACCAGCTGGTGCCAGTCGGCCGCGAGGGGCAGGCCGTGCGCTTCGGAGACGGAGCGGTGGGCGACGTGGCCGGCGGCGATGTTGAGGCCCGCGGCAAGTGCGGGCAGGCGCTCAAACGCCTTGGCGACGCCCAGATCGGCCAGCGCCAGGGCATAACGCAGAGTGACATTGGTCAGGGCGTAGGTGGAAGTGTTCGGAACGGCGCCGGGCATGTTGGCAACGCAGTAGAAGATCGTGTCGTGGACCTTGTATGTCGGCTGCTCGTGGGTGGTGGGGTGCGTGTCCTCGAAGCAGCCGCCCTGGTCCACCGCAATGTCCACGAGCACGGAGCCGGGCTTCATGCGGGCAACGAGTTCGTTGGTGACCAGCTTGGGAGCCTTGGCGCCGGGGATCAGCACGGAGCCGATCACCAGGTCGGCGTCGACGACCGACTTCTCGATCTCATAGGCGTTGGAGGCCACGGTTTTCAGGCGGCCCTGGTACTGGGCGTCCAGTTCGCGCAGGCGGTGGATGTTGATGTCCAGGATGGTGACATCGGCGCCGAGTCCGACCGCCATGGCTGCCGCGTTTGACCCGGCAACGCCGGCGCCCAGCACCACGACCTTCGCCGGGCGGACCCCCGGTACGCCGCCCAGCAGCACGCCCTTGCCGCCGGCCGGCGCCATCAGGGACGTCGCGCCGACCTGCACGGACAGCCGGCCGGCGACCTCGGACATCGGGGCGAGCAGCGGCAGGGAGCGGCCTTCCTGGACGGTCTCGTAGGCGATAGCGGTGACGCCGGAGTTGATGAGCTCGCGGGTCAGTCCCGGCTCGGCGGCCAGGTGCAGGTAGGTGAAGAGGATCAGGCCCTTGCGGAAGCGGTGGTATTCGGCCGTCACCGGCTCCTTGACCTTCATGATCAGCTCGGCCCGGGCCCAGACGTCATCGGCATCGGCTACGATTTCCGCCCCGGCGATGGCATACTCCTCGTCTGTAATGCCTGACCCGAGGCCGGCACCGCGCTCCACCAGGACCGTGTGGCCGTGGGCGCGCAGCTCGTGCACGCCCGCGGCCGTCATGGCGACGCGGAATTCGTTGTTCTTGATCTCCTTGGGAACACCGATGATCATTTTTTGAGGCTCCAGTGGTGGCGGCCTTGTGGGCCTGGGTGGGTGGGACGTGGTTCTTCCAGAATAGATCCGCCTGTGAGGCAGCTGACAGGGTGCGGCAGTCGCTACGGGGCCTCTCCCGCGTGGTTCTGCGGTTTGCGGAATCGCGGGGTGGACATTTGTCGAGCTGCCAAGCGGCAGGTGTCGCCTGCTGTCCGTTTTCTATCGCTCGGGCCGGGGCAGTAGGCTGGCCAGATGCAGCAACAGGACGTCGAACAGCTTGTGGAGCAGGTGGCGCTGAAGCTGGGCCGCGGCCTCTCGCTGGAGGACCTTGACGGTCTCCTTCTCGCCTACAGCTCCAATCAATCCCACGCGGACCGGGTCCGGGTGAACTTCCTCCTCAGCAAACGGGTGCCGGTGGATGTCAGCGCCTGGCAGCTCTCCCACGGGATCGCGACCGCGGTCCGTCCCGTCGTCGTGCCGGCGAACGAGGAGCTGGGGATGCTGGGGCGGGTCTGCGTCCCGCTGCTGGTGCGCGGCTTCCGGGTGGGGTACCTCTGGGTCCAGCTCGACGCGGACGACCCCAGTGCGACGTCGGTCCTCGCCCAACTGCCGGAGGTGGCACGCGAGCTGGAGCAGCTGTCCGCCCTGCTGCTGGACTCCAACACCGCCGAATCGGAATTCCGCCGCCGCCGCGAACAGGAGTTCCTGGCCGCCTGCGCCGGCGAGACGAACGCGGGTGCGGCCGTGGCAGGCTGGAAGGAAGTGCAGGGACGCGGGCCGTGGCAGCTCGTGACGGTGCTGGACGCCGACGGCTGGGCCGAAGGCGCGGACCCTTTCGCCTCCACGCTGATCCACCGCTCGGCGGCCCTGCAGGCCACCATCGGGGTGGATGCCGCCCTCTTCAGCGCCGGCACCGAAACCCACGCCGTCGTGCTTTTCAAGGAGTCCACGGGGCGGGCCGACCACGCCCAGGTGCTGGTCCACTACCAGCTGGAACTAGCCAAACGCTCAGGGCGGGCAGTCCGGAGAATCATCCTGGGCGCGAGCGAGGGTTTCTCCAAGCCCCGCGATATGGCCCAGGCCTACCGGCAATCGAAGCAGGCCGCGCAGGCCGCGGCGGTGGACCCGCAGCTGGGCGAACTCGTCGACTGCCGCTCCACCGGCCCCTACCAGCTTCTGTCCTCGGCAGGCGGCGGCGCGGGGGCCTGGGCGGACGCCGGATCCGTGTACTTCCGCCTCCTGGAGGACCACGACCGCAACGGGGAGCTGCTGCCCGTGCTGGAGCTGTTCTATGACAACGACGGTTCGGTCCAGGAGGTCGCCACGAAGCTGCACCTGCACCGCAGCAGCATCTACAACCGCCTGGGCAGGATCCGCCAGTTGCTGGGCGTGGATCCGCTCAAGGGGATGGTGCGGCTGGAACTCCATGCGGCGCTCAAGGCGCGGCGCTGGGCCGGCAGGCCGCGGATTTAGAAACTCGGATTTAGGGCCGCGACTTAGTTGGTCAGGTCGTCGCGTTTGGGAGTGTCGGAATCAAGGGCCGCATCCGCGTCGCTGCCGGGCGTTCCCTGGCCGTGCGGGCGAGGGACGCAGGCGCCGGAGCCGGACTGGGTGGCGGTGTTCCGCGCCGCCTCCCGCCGGCGGCGGGCCATCCGGCTGTCCATCCACATCGAGACGGCCACGAAGGCGACGCAGCTGGACATGAAGGCGGCCGTGTTGTTCAGCCCCATCGCGGTGCCAAGGACACCGGTGAGCACCAAGGCGGCTATCCCCGCCACGATGTGCCACCCTCTGAACTTACCCACAATTCAAGCGTAACCCCGGGCCCAGCAGGGTTTCCGCGCCGGGCCGGGATCGTTGCTTGATCCTTATCACTACTTCACGAACCATCCGTGGCGTCGTCATCCGCGCCAGCCGGCGCACCTGGCGCAGCCGCGTTCTTCTTCTGCGTTTCGAGCCACGCCATGATGTCCGCGAGCCGGATGCGGCGGTGCGTGCCCCGGTATTCGACCGGGATTTCGCCGCGGTCGGTCATGTTCCGCAGGTAGGTGTGCGAGATGCCCGCCAGCTCCGCCGCCTGGGAGGTGGTCAGCATCTCCGCGACGCTGCTGACCGTCACGGCCTCGCCCCGGCTGAACCGGCCCAGAAGATCGACGACCGCGTCCCGCGCCTGGGCCGGGAGCCGGTGCACGGTGCCGTCGACGAAGACCGTGATGTCGTCGCTGTCGCTGAGGGCGTACTTGAGTTTCCGCGCGTCGTCGGAGGACAACCCGGCCGTCACCCGGGGAGCTATGAGTGCCATGGGTGCATCCTAGCGGAGGCCGGCCCTCCGCGGCGCCCCGGGAGGTGCCGCCCGGCCCGGCCACCCGCCGCCCCCGTGGGGGCGGCG